>CANHUG010000077.1 GCA_947462995.1 Verrucomicrobiales bacterium
CCTTGATGCGAGTGCCGGTGCCGTCTTTGAGCGATTCGGTGCGGGTGCCGTCGCGGTGGTAGTGGATGCGGCTGAAGGCGTCGATGCGCTTGTCTTCGGCGGGTGCGGTGGCCGGTGCGGCGGCGAGGGCGAGCACTGGCAGGAGGAAGAGCAGGCGGTTCATGGGGACGGGCGGGAGGGGGAGGGTAATCACGAAGCTGCGGGAATGCGAGCGCGGGAAAAGGTGCGGCGCGGGGGGACGCCGCGGGCGGCGGCTTCGGCGTAGAGGTTTTCGAGTATGGCGGTCTGGCGGGCGCGTTCGAATTTCTGTTCGGCGTGGAGGCGGGCGGTGGCGGCCATCTGGTGATAGGCGGCGGGGTTGCTGGTGAGGTGGAGGGCGGCCTCGGCGAGGGCGAGGTGGTCGCGTTCCGGGGCGAGGAAGCCGCTGAGGGAATGTTCGACGGCTTCGGGGATGCCGCCGTGATGGGTGGCGAGGATGGGGAGACCGCTGGCCATGGCTTCGAGCATGGAGTTGGGGACGCCCTCGCGGTTGCCGTCGGCGGGGGTTTCGCTAGGGTGGAAGAAGAGGTGGGCGGATTCGGTTAGTTTCCGGAGATCGGGGCCGTCGAGGAAGCCAGGGAAGGAGACGCGGTCGGCGATGCCGAGGGAGGCGGCTTCGCGGGCGAGATCGGCGCGCATGGGTCCGTCGCCGGCGAGGGTGAGTCGGGCGGCGGGGAGTTTTGAGGCGATGTTGGCGAAGGCGCGGAGGGAAGTGAGGAGGCCTTTTTTTGGGACGAGGCGGCAGGTCTGGAGGAAATGCCATGAGCCGTCGGCGGGGATGGTGCGGGGGGAGAAGGGCCAGTCGTCGAGGGGGATGCCGGTGCGCTGGAGCCGGAGTTTGTCCTGGGGGCAGCCTGCGGCGTGGAGGTTGTCGAGGAGGGCTTGGGAGCGAGCGAAGACGAGAGAGGCGCGGTCGAAGACGGAGGCGAGGGCGCGCTGGTGGGCTGGGTTCTGCATGTCGACGCCGGCGTCAGCGCCGTGGAAGGAGACGACGACTGGGCGCGGGCAGGCGCGGAGGAACGGTCGGAGGAGGACGGCGATGTGGCCGAAGAAGATGTGGACGACGGAGGCTTCGGTGCGGAAGACGGCGTCGAGGAGGAGCCGGACGCGGGCTGGGGGGATGGCGAGCGGTTCGCGACGGATGTGTTTCCACCACCAGCGGCGGAGGTTTTTGTGAGGGAGGGGCGGGAGGACGGTGAGGCGTTTGGGGTTGAAGGGGAAGCGTACGGCTTCGGTGCGTTTCTGGGTGATGACGGCTGGTTGCCAGTGGTTGAGGGACACGATCTGGCGATGGACATGCTGCATGTCCGCTTTGAGAAAATCCTGACAGTAACAAGCCACGACCGGCATGGTGGTTGATACGTGGGGGGTTGGAGGCTGCAAGGCCCGGGGGAGGGAAAAGCCGGGCTGGGTCAGGGGAGGGGCGGGGGAGGATTGGTGGAGGAGGAGGGAGCGGGCGCTGGGGTGGGAGCGGGTTCGTGGTGATGCCAGAGGCCACCGGCGGAGAATTGGGACCATGCCCAGCGGGCCATGCGGAGGAGGGTGAGTGCGAGCCAGAGGGACCATGCGAGCATGAGGCCGCGGTAGACCCAGATGGAGACGGAGATGACGGCTGGGCGAGGGAGTTCGAGGCCGCCGCGGGCTTTGAACCATTGGAGCGTGGTGCGATAGGAGCCTTCGCCGAGGAGGAACATGGTGGGGCGGCCGAGGAGGCCGGTGTAGAGGACCATGGCGATGACGGCGATGACTGGGAGGACGCCGAGGGCGAGGAGGGATTGGGTGAAATTGAAGCCGGGGCGGCCGGGGCGGAGGCCTGAGGGTGAGCCGCGCCATGCGAGCCAGAAGAACCATGCGATGAGACCGCCGCCGGCGATGAGGGGGACCTGGGTGAGGCCGGTGAGGAGGAGGATCCATTGGCGGCGGGAGAAGGGAGAGAACGGGAGCCCGCCGAGGACGGTTCCGAAGACGATGGCGGCGACGAGGACGGCCCAGAAGCGGACGGCTGGGCCGATGAGCGGGCCGTGGACCCAGAGGATCCAGCGGTCTTCGGGGAGGACGATGCGCTGGGTGATGTTGGAGCTTTCGACGGGGAGGGCGACGCGGTCTGCGGGGACGGAGGATTGCAGGGGTGCGGCGGAGTGCCATTTGAGGCTGATGAATTGTTCGCCGGGGCGGACGGGGACGATGACGGCGTCGCCGTCGCGGCGGACTGGGATGGTTTCACCGTTGAGGGAGAGGGAAGCGATGTCGGCTCCGGGTTCGAGGGTGATGGGGAAGTCGCGGCCGACGCTGGCTTCGAGGTCGAGGATGAGGGTGGAGGTACGGCGCTGCGAGCCGACATCGGTGTCGTGCCTGCCGCGGCGGACGGTGGTGGTTTCGCCGGTGACTGGTTCCGGGCGGGAGATGGCGAGGTTGACGGATTCGCCGGGCCATGGGTTCCACGAGGGGATGAGGTCTTGGGAGTTGGGTGAAAAGACAGGGGCGAGCCCGTCCATGGTGACGTTCCAGAGCGGGGAGGTTTCGAGGAACCAGCGTTCGACCCAGAGCCCGCCTTTTTCTGCGGCGAGGGTGATGGAGGTTTGGACGGGGAGTTCGCTTTCCCATGTGAATTCCTTGTCGGCGGCTCCGAGGCGGATTTCGATGCGGCCGTTGGCCGGGGTGATGCCCTGGGTGAGGACTCTTTCGCCGGGGAGGAGGGGGAGTTGGAAGGCGACGGCTTTGCCTTCGCCGGAGAGCCTGAGGACGCGGGTGCGGGCCTGCCAGACGAGGCCGAGTTCGACGTGGCGTTCGACGGCGGCGACGGCGTTGAAGTCGCGGCGGTCGTAGGCGGCTTCGGTGCCTGCGGCGGCTTGTTGGCGGGTGAAGAAGACCTGGGCTTCGGGGATGCCGCCGGGTTTGAGGCCGGTGATGTTCCAGCCTGGGGCGTCGATTTCTGCGAGACGGGGTTTGAGGAGGAACGTCCACTGCCATTCGGTGCCGGCTGGGAGGAGCCCGCGGAGGACGAGTTGGTGGACGCCAGCGGGGAGGGCGATCCAGAGGAAGCCGTCGCGTCGGGCGAGGGCGGCGGCGGGTTCACCGTTGACGGAGACGGAGAGGGGTGACCACGCGGGCAACTGGCCGGGGAGGGGGACGGCGCAATCGGCGGCGGTGTGGATGGTGGCCTCGATGGTGAGGGCGCGGTCCTCGAGTTTGAGTTTGACGAGGGGGATTTCGGCTGCGCCGGGGAAGGCGTCGGGTGCTTTGAGGAGTTGCTTGCGGAGGTCGTCGAGGAGCGTGGGGGCGGGAGCAGGTTCGGCTGGTGGGGCGAGTTGGGCGTTGGAGAGGGAGGGGGCGAGGAGGAAGAGACAGGAGAGGAGGGCGATGGTGGCTGCGGTGGGGGGCGACGGAAGGGTGGGGGAATCCTGGGGGGACGCGGGGGTGGAGCGGCGTGGGCGGAGGAGGCACCATGCGAGGGCGAGGAGGAGGAGGATTCTGATGAGCGTGAGGATGCGCTGGGGGAGGACGGGTAGGAGAAGAAGACGGACCTCTTGGTTTGGGGTGACGGGGCCGCGCCAGCCGAAGGAGACGCGACGCCAGTCCCACTGGGGGATGGCGGGGCCGGTCTGGATTTTGGCTTTGCTGTCGTAGGCCATGTTGGATTTTGCGGCGGCCTGCTGCTGGGGGGCGCGCTCGGATTCAGGGGAAAAATCGGGGCTCCTGCTCATGAGGGAGACGGTGTCGTAGGCGGGGCGGCTGGGGAAGAAGGGGACTGGGTTGATGGATTCGACCTGGGGGTGGAGCATGCCGGTGATCTGGCGGCTGAGGAACGGGACGGTGATGATGGCGAAGGCGAGGGCGGCGATGAGGGCGAGGGTCGAGAGGATGGAGGCGGCGCGGCCTTTGGGGACGACGAGGCGGAGGGCGGCGACGGTGACGAGGATGCCCCATGACCAGCGCGGGGCGTTGGGTTCCTTCCAGAGGAGGACGAGGGCGACGACGGCTAGCAGGGCGGTTTTCCAGTTGTGGAGCCGATGGACGGCGAGGCCGAGGATGAGGACCATGAAGACGTCGAGGAGGGACCATGAGGTGAGCCAGTCGCCGTTGGACCATTCGGGGCCGAAGGCGGCGATGAGACGCCAGCCGGGTGGGAGATGGAGGGAGACGTCGAGGCTTTCGGCGTTGGCCTGCCAGCCGGTGGCGTTGAGGGAACCTGAGAAGGCGGAGCGGCCGGTGGCGGTGAGGTTGAGGTCGCGGCGGCGGACTTCGACGCCTTCGGTTTTATTGGTTGGGTGGCGGGTGATGAGCTGGCCTTCGCCGTCGATTTTGACGGAACCGAGTTGCTGGCCTGGGGAGGCGTCGAGACGCCATGTATTCTGGCCGGAGCCGGAGAGCCGGTCGCGCCATGTGAGGCCGCGGCCGTCTTCGTCGAGCCAGAGTTCGCGTTCGAATTTGAGGCCTGGGGGACGTTGGGCTCCCATGCCGCGCATTTTTTCCTCGATGGAGAAGGGGGATTGGGATTCCCAGAGGTAGAGGGGGAGACGGCGCCAGCGTTCGGGCATGGTGGTCTGGGCGACGTCGATGGCGGTGATGTTGCGGAGTTCGACGACGCGGAGGGCGGGGTCGGCTTGGAAGGCGATGAGTTCCTGGGGTGCGAGGGGGGTGCGGCCGGAGGAGTAGGCGAAGGAGTCGGCGGTGGAGGTGCGGAAGGCGTCGATGGCGATCTGCCACTTACCTGGGCGGAGCTGGGCGCGGAGTTTGCCGTCGTTGTCGAGGGCGCAGGGGAGCGGTGAGGAGATGGAGGAGGGGAGCCAGCCGTCGGGGAGTGCGAAGCCGAGGATTTCCTCGCGGCTTTTGCCGGAGACGGTGAGTTCGATTTCGGTGCGCAGCCACATGGGGATGCCGTCTTCGATGACGCGGTAGACCTTGAGGGAGAGGAGGTCGCGATCGGCGGCGGCGGCGCGGGAGCGTTTGAGCCAGAGCGTGCCGTCGGGTTCCCAGTCGGGAGCGTCGACGGGTTTGCCCTCGGTGGTGAGACGGAGGATGCCGATTTCGGGAGGGAGGGCGAGTTTTTCGGGGATTTCGGGCCAGCGGAAGGAGCCGGCGACGGAGTGGAGGCCGGGCTGGAGGTGGATGGCGGGCTGGGAGTTGCGGGAGACGACTGGGACGGGAGCGCCGCCGACGGTGACGTCGTGGGGCCATGCGTCGGCGTGGCCAGGGAGGGTGAACCATGCGGCGTCGAAGACGCGGACGTTGAGGGAGAAGCGGCCGGAGGCTGGGGAGGCGTCGAGGTCGAGGGCGGAGGGCCAGACGGGGCGGCGGACGGCGGCGTCGCTGGCGTCCGGGGGGCTATGGTGGTCGGGAGCGTCGCGGAGGACCCATGGGATCCATGGTGTTAGAGGAGCGGGAATGGCGGGATCCGGGGCGGCTTGGGCGGGAGGGAGGGAGGCGGCGAGGGGGAGGAGCCATGCGGCGAGCCAGCGGAGGAACGGCCGGGAGGTGATCATGTGAGGAGCCTGCCAGCGGAAGCGGGGCGGCGCCAGAATATTCCGGGAAAACCGGGGAGGGAGCGGTCAGCGGACGGCGGCGGAGGATTTGATGAAGATGCTGGTGTCGTAGCGGGGTTTCCACTGGGCCGGGGGATCTGGAGGGGACCATTTCCAGAGGACGCGGGAGGCGCTGCCGTTTTTGGCGAGGACGGCGATCTGGAGGGACGGTGAGGGGATTCCGGGGAGCGCGGTGGGAGAGATGACGAGCGGGTTGGGGCCCTTCTGGAGGCCTCCGGTGATGACGCGGCCGCCGGAGTCGTTTTCGATGGATTCGACGTGCATGCCTGCGTTGATGGAGATGGAGACGCGGCAACCGTTGGCGATGACGGAGATGCCGGCGACCTGGTAGGGTTCGCGGCAGGGTTTGGGGATGGGCGGGTATGTGCCGGAGAGGGAGAACTGGGGGGCATTGAGCCAATCGCGTCCGCCGCTGCGGAGGGACTGGCGGGTGGCGTCGTCCTTGCCGAGGTTGACGAACTGGAGCCAGTCGAATTTCCAGCCGTCGGATTCGCGGAGGAAGCGGAGGACGACGGGATTTTCGGATGAGGCACCGCCATCGAGGCCGAAGTCGACCTTACCGAAGTAGACGAGGCGTGCGGTTTCGCCGTGTTCGGCGGCGTCGAGACAGGTGAGGCCGGTGAGGGCGGGTGCCTGGACGATGCCTTTGAAGACGGCGCGGGGCCATGGCTGGCCGAGGGAGACGACCTCGTTGCGGAGGCAGAGTTGGCGGTAGCGGGAGGTGTAGCGGGAGAAGGCGGCGAGGTCGCCGCGTTTCATGGCTTCGGCCCAGCCGATGTAGGCGCGTTCGAGCGTGCCGCGGAGGACGGCGTCGACGCCAGCGGCCCGGCCGAGGGACGGCAGGAGGACGGCGGGGAGAGCGGCCATGAAGCGGCGACGCGGGAGTGGGACGGCCATTACTGAAGTTTATGGGGCGGGTCGGGTGAGAGTGCCAGGCGGAAATTCGGGTTAGGAGTCAGCGGGTGGAGAGGTGGTGCCATGCGCCGAGGCCTGCGGCCCTTGCCTTGCGTTCGAGAGAGCGGAGATGCTGGTGCTGCTGGCGTTCTGAGGGACCGAGCGGGTGATCGGCGCCGGTGGTGTGGATGCGGGCGAGGCCGGCGGAGACGAGGGCTTCGGCGAGGTCGCCGGGTTGACCCTTGGCGGCTGGGAAATGGACGTGGGCGTAGAAGCGCTGGCTGTCGAAGACGCGTTCCCAGCGGGTGAAGATGGTGAACGGAGTGCCGCCGAGGAGATTAGCGGTGAAGGTGCGGGCGTCTTTGCCGAAGGCGAGCACATCGGATTCGGGGAGGCCTGCGAAGTAGCGGCCCTGATCATTGATGCGGCCGGGGCTGAAGGGAAGGCGCTGGGTTTCCGGGCAGTCGACGAAGTAGAGACGGAAGACGTATTCTTTTCCGGCGGCGGCGATGCGGAAGCTGTCTCCGTCGTTGGTGCTGCGGGAGACGAGGCGGCAGTCTTCGAGCTGTTCCCAGGGGTGAGGCGATGCGATGGCTGGGTGGCCATGGCTTGATGTGCTGCGATCGAGGTTTCCCAGAGGGAGCGCGCGCTGCAGGAGAACGGTGACGACGGCGAGGAGCGAGAGGAGCAGCAGCCAACGGCTGGGGCTGATGGAGGTGGCGATGGAACCGAAGCCGGGCATGAACTGGTGTTTCCTTGGAAAGTAGGGGGAACATCCGATGCGGCAAACAGCAAAATGCGGTACCGGCCGGGCAAATGCGGGAGCAAATTTAAAAAAGGGCTTTACAGGCATGTCTGCATCGCGTAGTAAGGGCCTAATCCTCATCCGCCTCACCCATGAAATTCAGTTACCTCGCTCCTTTCGCCGCCGCTGTGCTCTCCGGAGTCAGTTCGGTCCAAGCGGCTGTCGTGTACGACGGCCTCTCGAACATTTCTCTGCTCTATCCGGCGCTTGACACGTCGACCAATCCGGCTGGGGCGGTTGGCAATCGGTACCTCGGTGGGGCGCTGAATCTTGCGAATTTCACTCCCGGTGATGCGCTTTCCGGCATCAATCTGCGGATGGTGAATCAATCTGGAGCGGCAATTGTGTCTTCTCCGGTTCGGTTGAACGTGTGGCTGTGGAATTCGGTTCCGCTGACGTCGGGTGGCTCGGCATTCAGTGATCAGGTGGGGAGTCCGGGTTCGCCAACGGCGGTGTTCAATCTTGGCAACATCAATTTGAACGCCAATTCCAGCATTCCTGTGGCGGTTACGTTCGGCACGCCGGTTTCGCTGAATCCGACGAGTGGGAACGTGGTTGGGATTACGCTGAACTATCAGGTTTTCAACGGGAGCACGTGGGAAAGCATTACGAACGTGAACAGCGGCGTGGTGGGTGGCGGAACGCAGGCGGCACCGCTGGTGGGTTCGAATGCTCTGGGGAGTTCGCCTAACTTTGCATTTTTCCGCAGTGTGAACACGGCCACGGACACGACGGGCAACTTTTCGACGGCGAGCAATCGGAACATCGGGGTGAACAGTGGTTTGCCGATCATGCTGGTGACGGTTCCGGAACCGGGGACGGCGACGCTCGCGCTTGGCGCGGCAGCGATGGTCTTCACGCGTCGTCGGCGCAACGCCTGAGGATCGGCGAGGCGTCTCACGGGTGGCGAAGAAATCGTCCTTGGGATGTCACAGGATCTAAAAGTGGAATGGTCCGGGGAATGCTGATGAGGATCAGGCAACCGACGGACGAATCCGAAGCGGAACCATTCTGCAACGTTCATTAAATCACCTCAATCTTTCAAAACACACATGAAGCTCACGCTCTCCGTATTCACTCTGCTTCTTGCAGCAGTGGGCATGCTCCAGGCCCAGCAGGCCAGTCCATCTCCTGCCTTGCTTGGGGAACTGACCAAGCAGCAGACTGCTAAATTCAAGGCAGTGACTCCTGGGGAGGCCAAGGTCCTATTCGAAGAAGCGATCAAGGCTGTGAAGCCGGGGTCGGATGTGACTGCTGCCGGGATTGTGGCGGGAGCGATCAAGGCGAATCCTGAGGGGATTGTTGAGGTAGTTGAGTCTGCGACCCGGTTGCAACCGATGCTGGCACCTGTGACGGTGGCTACGGCGGTGGGGGTGAATCCCAAGGAGGCAGCGAAGGTTGTGGCGGCCGCGCGTGCCGGGGTACGGCTTTCACCTGTTGGTCAATTGCCGGAACCGAAGGCTGGTGGTGAAGCGAAAGTTGTGGGAACGGGTGTGTCCAAGCCGATGGCGAGTGTGGCCACGCTGAATGCGGCAATCACGGCGGCGTCCCGAGCGGCGAGCAAGAATGGTGAAGTGGGTGGATGGTTGTGGGGGATGACGGGACGTCCGGCGTCTGTGGTGCGGCCGATTGATGCGCTGAACCAAGCTGCGGCGGGACTTCCAGTGCTCCACGCGATCGAAGGGGAAGAGGGCGGCGGGACGCCTATTGATCCGGGTGGCGAAGGTGGTGGTGGTTCGGTGTCGAATAACCAGCCCTGAGGAGATTCGCGGAACATATTTATTGAAGACAGGCCGGGATCTCCGGCCTGTCTTTTTTTTGGGGGAGGACTGAGGCTGATGAGGGGCGAGGAGGGCGGAGGCCTGCGGGTTGCGGCCCACGGTTTCTGAGGAATGGGCGAGGGAGGGGGGAGGGCGAGGGAGAAGGGGCGACGTTGAGCGGGTTGGGTGGAGTGGGTGGGCTGGCGCGGATGGAGAATCGGCCGGATTTTATTTTGGGATTCTCCGAGACGAATGGCCATGGGGAGCGGCGAAATGGCGGCCTGAGAGGGGTATGGGGGCACGGTGTAGGTGATCGCAGCGGCGAGTTGAAACATAGTTGCAACGTGTTTCAGCCATGCTAAATTTTAAAAGTTGTTGCCTAGTGTCGGATGAATTATCAGACTTCTGGGTGTCTGCTGATGCTATCCGCGAATGACGAAAGTTCGAACCACCAAATCTTTGTAATTCATCGTGAACTCTTCAAACCGACGCCCTGCCACCGTTCGCCCGCGCGACCGGTTTTTTGATGAGAAGTACCGGATGCTGGGGCATGGCGGGCCGGATCGGGTGCGGCTGGGGAATGGTGCGGTTCTGCAGACCTTGACGTGTTCGGTGTTCGGGATGTCATTGATGGGAATAGGATCGATCATGGCGGATGGGCAACCGGCTGTGGGTAGTGTGGACGTCCCTGGGGGACAGCCGTTGGAGCCGGTGGTGGACGGAGTACCGGGGCTTTTGGCTGCGCCGAAGGAGGGGGCATTGGCGGCTCCGGTACCGGTGCCGTTTGATCCGGGGAAGATTACGGGTGCGGAGACAGCGCTGCCAGCGGTGAGTCCGCCGGCACTGCCGACGGGACCGGGATTGGAGGCTGGTCCAGGAACTGACGGGTTGATTCCATTGGATGCGGCGGCGATGGGGGCCTCGTCATCGGGAACGGCGGCACTGATGCCGGCGGGTAGTGCGGCGGAGGCTGTGGCGGCTGAGGCAGGCGACGCAGGACTGGACGGTGCGCGTGAAGTCAGTCGAGAGTTGCTGGATGATGCTCAGGATCGCGCGAATGCGCGGCCGTGGACCTTTAGCGTGACGGGCGGGGTGATGTACGATGATAACGTACAGATTCAGCAAGCGGGGGGGGATCAGAAGTCTGACATCATTCTGAGTGGCGGGTTTAATTCCAGCTATGCGATGCGGTCCGGGAGTATTGTTGAGTCCTTGAACGGCGTGGTGGGAGGCAGCTACATGAGTTATCTTGAGAACAGCGAATTCAGCGGATGGAATGGGAACGCTGGTTTGACGGGGGCGATTCGGTACGGTGATTTTGCGGGATCGGTGAATGTCACGGCGGCGCAGGTGAATGGGGCGAACCGGCTGGTGGGTGGGTTTTCGGTGAACCGGAACTACCTGGCCGCGGTGACTGGGAACTACGAGATCAGCGAGAAGACCCGTGTGACCGCGAGCGTGAATCTGAGCGCGATGGACTTCGTCCAGCAATCATACCAGGCCCAGCAGTTCAATGGGAACAGCACGCTGAGTGCGAGTGTCGGGGCGAATTATGCGGTGACGGCGAAGACGCGGCTTGGAGCGAACTACATGTGGTCTGAGGTGAAGCAGGAAGCATTTTCGAGTTGGGGATTCAGTTCGATCAACGCGACGGCTGAGTGGCAAGCGACGGCGAAGACGGGATTTACGGGAAGTGTGGGGCGGCAGGTGAGTTCACTTGACGGGGTGGAGGCGGGGGATGGGCCGGGATGGATCGGGTCGTTGAATGGCAGGTGGCAGGCATCGGATCGGATGGCATTGAGGGTGGGCTTCACGAGGTCGGCTGCGGCGGCAGCGGTTGGCGGGAATGGGGGGATGAATTTCAACACGATCAACTTCGGGCTGACGCGAACGGTGACGGATCGTTTGTCGGGCTCGCTGCAGGTGAATTACCGGATGGATGATTACCAGGATTTGGATGGGGGGGATGAGTTTCAGGGGCGGGAGTCGAGCTTCTGGAGCATTGGGGCGGGGCTGACGTGGCGCATCTCGACCCGAGCGATGCTTGGGGCGACCTATGATTTTCAGGACAACAACTCGAATTTCGGCGGTTGGAATTTCAGTGCCAACCGGGTGGGGATGAATTTCACGTATTCTTTTTGAGGGAAGTGCGGAATTGGCACGATGGTTGCTCTCACTAAATGCGACGGAAGAAAATGCGACGGAAGAGATGGTGACCGGAGAGAGCCACGAAAAATCAAAATTGAAAAACATTTCTTCTGTTGACCGAGTCTGAATCCGATTCCATTATCGGACGTCGATCCAAAAAACTGTCCCCAAACTCAACCCAAAAACACCCATGAAAAAAACACTCGCACTGATGGCCTCCGTGGCCCTGTCTTCACTGTCGGCCAACGCAGCCTACATCTTTAATGCTACCAACGGTGGGACATTCCAACCGGTCAATCCAAGCGTGACTGGTACCGTCTTCAGCACGTATGCTGTCAGCGTTCTCGACAAGTATGCGCTCTATGACTTCCTCGGAGATGGATGGACTTCAAGCCAAGCCAAGACAGTGGGTTTGTACGCGCTCAGTGGATCGACGTACACTCTCTTGAACACAGAGCTACACACCTCTATAACGGGAGCATCAACATCGAATCTCGGCTTGGTCGGGTCAGAAGAATTCCTCGTCGGTAACTTCGGTGGGGGTATCACTCTTCCTGTTGGAACCTACTTCATCGCGTTCAGCGAGATCAAACCTGTCGGTCAGGACAAGTTCGGTGGTTCTGTGATTGCTGATACCCCTGTTACCAGCACGGACGCTCTTAATTGGGGATTGACGAGCTACTCGTTCAAGACACTTCCGGCAACGGCGTCCCTCCCTACGGCGTTCGGGTCGGCCAGCTTGGTCGGTAATCTGGGTAATGTCGGCGTGATCCCTTCGCTGGTGAAGGTCCCGGAAGCTGGTTCGTCCGTGATGGCGTTGGCGCTTGGGGCAATGGTGGTGCGTTTCCGTAGCCGCCGCGCCTGATTCTGATCAGGACTTGATTTCAGGCCAGACCTGAAGTTAGGCAGTCTTAACACTGAGCACCTGCCGGCTAGATCGGCAGGTGCTTTTTTTTTCAAACGTGAACGTGAATTCATCTTATCGAGCTTCGGAACTGCTTCCTGCGGGGAGATTTGCCCGGATTCTCCTGATGGTGGCTGTGATTGGTCTGCTTCCATTGGTTGCGGATTTAGGGCAGCGGCTATGGGGGAATGAGCCGTACCGATTTTTTCCGTTGGCGTGGGTTTGTGGGATGGGGGTGTGGGCGTCGCGGTATGCGCGGACGCCGGCGAGCGGGAAGGATCATGTGATGGGGGTGGGCGTTTTTACGATCGTGGCGTTGTTGTTGGGAGGTTTTTCGCTTTTGCGGTGGTCACCGTGGTCTGGAGGGCTGGCGGTGCTGGCGATGATGGGAGCGGCGTCGTGGGCGAGGAACGGGAGAGGGGCGCTGCGGTTGCTGTTTCCGCCGCTGGCGCTGATTGCGATTTCGTTTCCGCTGCCGCTGGGAACGGATCAGGCATTGATGCTTGAATTGAAGAAGGTGGCGGTTTCGGTATCGAGCAGTTTGCTTGATTTGCTGGGAATTGTGCACATGAGGTCCGGGACGGTGATTGAATTGCCGACGTCGCAGTTGCTGGTGGAGGATGCGTGTTCGGGGATTCAGTCGTTCATGGCGGTGGTGGCGTTTGCGACCTTGGTGTTTGTGCTGGAGCGGCGGCCGTGGTGGCACTGGGTGCTGCTTTCGATTTTTGC
>CANHUG010000078.1 GCA_947462995.1 Verrucomicrobiales bacterium
CAGGACCAGAAACACAACATCAACCGCTCCCTCCTCGCTCGCCAGTACCTCCAGCGCGACCCCTCACTCTCCCTCACCGAAAGCTTCTCCCGCTGGGTCCCCCACGACACCGACGGCATCGTCAACCCGCTCTGGCCATGGCTCGCCTCCCGCCTCGCCTCGCCCACCCAGCCCTACAACGAACTCGAGGTCTCCCCCGAGGACCGCGCCCTCTTCACCAAGGGCAAATGGCTCAACACCGGCATCGTCCTCGCCGTCATGTGGCTCCTCGGCTTCCAGATGGCCCGCCGCTTCCGCCCCGCCGCAGCCATCACCGTCATGCTCCTCGGCACCTTCGGCGCTCTCCTCCCCCGCGCCGTCTACTTCCAGCCGGAACCGCTCTACTTCGTCCTCCTCTTCCTCTCCTGGATCTGCGCCATCCGCCTCCTCCTCAGCAACTCCGTCGCCCTCCACGCCCTCTTCGGCATCCTCGCAGGCCTCGCATGGCTCGCCAAAACCTCCAGCGAAATCATCGTCCTCGCATGGTTCTGCGCCGCCTCATGGCGCTGGCTCGGAGCCGTCTGCCGACGCCAGCACGACACCGCCACCGAAGGCCGCTGGTCCCCGCGCAACCACTTCCTCGGCCTCGTCGCCTTCGCCATTGGCTGGCTCGCCGTCTGCGGCCCCCGCTACAACTTCGCAGAAGAACGCTTCGGCAGCCCCACCCACACATGGCCAGGCCTCTGGATGTGGATGGATGACTTCGAATCCGGCGCCGCATACATGCGCAACCACCCGGACAAAGCCGCCCTCGAAGCCGTCCCCGCAGCCGATCGACCCTCCCTCGCCAACTACACCCGCACCCACTCCAAAGACCAAATCTGGCAGCGCCTCACCGACGGCTATTGGGAAAAATGGTCGAAATTCCTCGCCCCGCGTTCCTCCAAACCAAAACGGAACACCGAATTCAAAGGCTGGAAACACCTCCTCCCTTCCCGC
Source organism: Verrucomicrobiales bacterium (assembly GCA_947462995.1). Classification (GTDB taxonomy): domain Bacteria; phylum Verrucomicrobiota; class Verrucomicrobiia; order Verrucomicrobiales; family V1-33; genus V1-33. Next base: position 979 of record CANHUG010000078.1, read on the forward strand.
GGCATCTACCTCGCCGCCTGCCTCGGCATCACCCTCACCGCCGCCGCCTTCCTCAGAATCCGACGCTGCCCCGCAGACCTCGAATGCCTCCGCCTCCCCTGCGGCGCAGGTGCCGCCGCCATGTTCACCCTCGCCGCCTGTCTCGGCTCAGGCATCGCCTACGGTTGGTACACACCCATCGGCCGCGGCGACCGCTTCATGCTTTCCCTCTACCTCCCCCTCGTCTTCTCCTTCATCTGGGCCGCAGAAAGCATCATGACACGCATCAGAATGGGCAACGGCCCACGCTGGATGGAATGGGCGTACCAATCCCTCCTCTGGTCCCTCAACGCCGCCATCCTCTGGCGTCTCCTCGAAGTCCTCCGCCTCCCCGTCTTCGACCCAGCCACCCAATAACCCCCCAACCGCACCAACACCGCCCCGCCCCCGTCTCCCCACTCGCCCTAGCTTCTTCCCCGCGTCAACAAGCGCCAGCGAGTTAGCGGAATCACCCACCACACCAGCACCGCACCAGCCTTATCTCCCCTCCTGCCACCCCTTCTGGCCCAACGAGATTGCGTCCCCCGGCCCAAAAACAATCCCCAACCCCGCGACCAAATCACCCACCCCACCCTTATCTCCCCACAAGCCCACCCTCCCGGCCCAACGGGCCGCAAGAACCTAGCCCAGGGACGAAGGCCCTGGGCTCCCGCGATTGTAAATCCCTGCGCCCCAACGGGGCGCGAGAACTCTCCGCAACAAAATCGGCACATCAACCCCGACGACAGTCCTCCTCCTCTCTGCCATTCTATAAGCGCTGCCGGTCCGCAAAGCCGTCGGCACGGGATCCTCTGACACGCAAACAGAGGGTGCTGCGCAAAACAAAAAGGGGAGAAGGGCGGTGCCGCAAGGTGCCGCCCTTCGATTTTGTAAACACCCCGCAAAGCCCCTCCAAACCCCCGGCTCGCCCCGCCTCAGTGCCCCGCACCCAGCTCCACCGGCCGGTACCCGCCCCGCGCTCGGAAATACCCGTACAGCCCCAGATAACACACCAGCATGAACGCCGGCAACGCCGCCTGGCGGATGAAACTCCCCTTCCGGTGCACCGCTCGGATCGTCTCCACCTTCGCCGCCTCAGCCTCCGGCAGCTCCGCCACCTTCGCCCCGTCCAGCGACGGTGCCTCCCCCAGAAACGTCGGCGACGGCTCTCCTGCCACCCGCTCGTAAATCCCCGCCGCCTTCAAATCCCCAGCCACCTTCACATCCTGAAAATACCCCATCGCCACACTCCCCAGAATCCCCATCCCCAGCACCCCGACCGCTGAAACCCCGTTCAAGGTCAGCGCCCCGCCCTTCGGAAACTGCTCCGCCACCATCCCCAGCGTCGTCGACCACAAAAACGTCTTCCCAACCGCATACAGCGTCACCGCCAGCAGCACCGCCACTCCCCCACTCACCGTCCCCAGTACCAGCAACCCGATCACCGCCACCGCCGCACTCACCACCAGCAATCCCACCGGCGAAAACCGATGCACAATCGGCCCCGCAAACGCCCGCAGCACCGTCATCAGCAACGCACTCCACGCCAGCGCCAACCCCGCATTCACCCCCAATTCAGGCTTCAGCAGATCCGGCAGCCACGTGTCCGTCCCCAGCTCCGTCGTCGCCAGAAACGGCATCGTCACCAGCACCAGCAAAAACAGCGGATTCCCCACCGACCCCGTATAAATCCCCAGCGCCACCCCGATCACCACCCCGATCCCCGCACACGCCCACAACCCTAACCCCAGATTGAACATCTGCGACAACCCCATCACCACCAGCCACCCCGTAATCAGAAAACCAATCCCTCCCACCTCACGCAGCATCTCCCGGTACGACACCCCCGCCGCCACCCGCTCCTGCACCGGAAACTTCCGCGGAAGAATCAGCATCGTGTACACCAGCACCGGCACAAAACACATCCCGAACCGCACCGTCCAGTCCAACCCGCCGAACAGCTTGTTGAACACCACCCCTAGCACAATCCCCGCAGGCCACCCCGCATGCAGAATATTCAGCCACTTCGCCTTGTCCTTCCGGAACACCGTCGCCACCACCGGATTGATGAACGCCTCCACCGTCCCGTTCCCCAGCGACACCACGAACGTCCCCCAGTACAGCAGGGTCTTGTCCTTCGCCATCAGCGTCATCCCGATCGCCGCAAAATGACACACCATCGCAAACACCGCCGCCGTCTTGTACCCGATCCGGTCGATCACAAAACTGAACGCAATGATACTCAGCGCAAACGGCCACAACCCCACACCCAGGATCTCCCCCTTGTCGCTCTCCGATAAATTGAACTTCACCGCCAGCTCCCCGATCAGGTCACTCCGGATCCCGAACACAAACGACGTCGCCACCAAGGCAATGAAACACGCCCAGAACAACTTCATGTCAGGCTTCTCGTCAGCAGCAGCGTCTCTCATGGCTTCAATCAGGTCAGGGGGTTCAGCATTTCAGGGGGAAATGTTCGCCCCAGTAAATCCGCCCGCACCCTCCCCGGAAAGCAAAAAAAGCGGCCCCGCATCGCTGCGGGGCCGCCCATCAATTCTATTCAATCCTCAGCAGCCACTCAGGCCGCCTTCTCCTCAATCTGCACCGGCTTGTAACCGCCGATCGCCTTGAAGTAGAACAGCAGCAGCAGGTAGATCGCAGCCATCCCCACCGGCAGCAGCGCGTCATAACGCAGCGTCTTCCGGCTCCCAGCAATCTCCCCTTCCACCATCGCATTCTGCTCCGGCGTCCGCTTGTCCTTCGCCATCTCCTTCGCCTCGCCAACCTTCTTCCCGTCCAGCGCGCTCACCTCGGCAAAACCAAGCCACTTGCTCGTCTTCTCAGCCTTGTTCGCCTCAAGGATCGCTCCCTGACCGCTGTCCTTCATGTGCTCAGCCGTGAACCGGTCCTTCGCATACCCAAGCCCCGGTCCGCCCAGCTGACCCACCGAAAGCATCCCGATCCCACCCATGATGCTGATCGCCACCGCACCAGTCCGCGGAAAACGGTCAGACACCACCGCAAGCATCGTCGGCCAGAAGAAGGTCTTCCCAATGCTGTAAATGAACATCGCCCCGAACGCCGCCGTGATCCCGTTCACTCCCGACGCAAAGAACAACCCGGCAATCGCAAACAGCGAACACACAAACAGAATCGCCACCGGCGACAGCTTCAGCTTGTTCTCAATCCAGTGCGAGCAGAACCGCAGCGCAAACATCATCGCCGACGCAAAGATGAACAGAATCTTGCCCTGCTCAGGCGTCAGAATCGTCCCGTTGATGTTCTCAATCCACGAATCCGTCCCCAGCTCCAGCGACCCGAGAATCGCGTGCGCAAGGAACAGAATGAACAGGATCGGATGACCCAGCGAAAACCCGGTGATCACCGCCACCCACAGCACAAACCCTGCACCCACAGCCATCGAGAGATACTCCCACACCGGACCAGTGAAGAACGCATTCTGCGTCAGCCCGAACAGGATGTTCCCACCCAGCGCATCACGCGTGAACAGGAACAGGAAGAACCCAGCCACCGCCGCTCCCAGAATCCCCACTTCCTTCATCATCTCGCCCAGCGAAAAACCCTTCGCCGAGGCCTCCGACTTCGGAAAACTCTGCCCGAGGAACATCACCCCGTAAATCAATGTCGGAATCAGATACAGACCGAGCTGCGCCTTCCAGCTCCAGTTGTTCCCCACCGCCAGCGTGATCAATGCCCCGAGAATCATCCCCGCAGGCCAGCTAGCATGCAGAATGTTCAAGTAATGCGTCCGGTTGTGCGGGAACAGCGTCGCCACCAGCGGATTCGCCACCGCTTCAAGGGTCCCGTTCGCCAGCGAGAAAATAAACGTCCCCGTGAACAACAGCAGAAACGCCGTCTGCTGCCCCATCGCCCCAGTCGGCACCATCGTCACCAACGCCGATACCACATGCAGCAGAAACGCCGAAATGATCAGCTTCCCATACCCGATCTTGTCCACAATGATCCCGCCAATAATAATGCCGAAACAGAATCCGGAAAAACCTGCCCCGCCGATCAAACCGGTCTGAAGATTGGTAAATCCGAATTCCTTCCCCCAGGCCGCGCCAATCCCGTTACGGATGGCAAATCCAAGCCCAGCTGCCAGAATGGCCATAAACCCTGCCCACAGCAGTCGTTTGGCGTTAGGTGCTATACCTTCGTTGTTCATTGATTGTAGTTTGGGAGTTTGCATGCGGGCAGAATTCGCCTGCCAGACAGCCGCGGCTCTTGATTCGGGAGGGGCCGACGCACGGGCCGCGAGATTGCCCGCCCTCCCCGCCTCGGGCAACAAAAAAAGTCCAGCCGAATGCGGGAAATCGCGTAAACACAAACACCCGGACCGCTTCCAGTCCGGGTGTCGCTCGATTCTTTTCTCGGTCGGCTTCCCGCCAACCACCGCTCCTCAGCGGTAGTATGGCTGCGGGGGAGGCGGCGCGTACGCCGGCTGCCCGTAATACCGCTGCGCGTTGCGTTGGTCCTGGCCGTTGCCAATCAGGTTGCCCGCCGCACCGCCAGCCACCGCGCCAATCGCCGCACCCTCAAGGCCGCGACCGCTCTGGTGACCAATAATCCCGCCAAGGGCCGCGCCGCCAAGCCCGCCAAGCGCGGTCCCAGTGGTCGCATTTGGTCCCGACGCGCAGGAAACAAGGGCGGCAGCAGCCGCGATCAATGTAAGTCTGATGCTGATGGTTCTCATAATGGAAGGAGGTTGTCGGACACAAGAGCGTCCAGTGTCTTCGACGCTGCCTTATGCCCGAATATTCAGGATATGGCAAATAATTTCCAGAATCCTCACTCCGCAGCCGGAGCCGTCTCCTCAGCAGCCGCTTCCGCAACCACCGTCTCAACAACCTCCGCCACAGCTGTCTCCACCACCGGAGCCGCTTCCACCACCGCAGTCTCCACAACCGGCGCGGCTTCCACCACAGGGGCTGCCACTGCCTTCTTCACCGCTGGCTTCTTCGCCGCTGGCGCTTTCTTCTTCGGTGCCGCCGCAGTCTTCGCTGCCGCCGCCGACTTCGCCGCCGCAGGGTTCGCCTTCGCGGCACGCACCGCTTCCTTGCGGCGCTTGATCAGTTGCTTGCGCCGACGACGCTTGATTTCTTTGTTGAGTTGTTTGCCCATATTGAAAAGCTGGTAAGGGGGTTGGTTTGGCGGGCGATGCTACAAGCCGTTTCAAGGGCTTCAAGCACTAATATATCACCCCCCTCATCCCACCCCATCGGCCCAACCGCCGATTTACCGTGCATTCACACCCGGTTCCGGGTACCTTCACCCTCAGGACCTGCCCCGGTCCTCCCGCACACCATCCCTCCCATGATCCCGCCACTCACGCTGGCCGCTCTCCTCGCAGAATCCTGCCGCCTCCACGCCCGCCTGCTCAAATCCTTCTTCGAAAATCACCTCCTCATCGGTGCCGCAGGCCTCGCCCTCCTCGGCCTCATGCGCTGGATGGACCTCGCAGGCAAAGCCGACGCATGGGCCATGCTCCCTCTCGTCGCCTGCCTCGCCGTCTCCGCCAGCATCGCCCTCGCCATGATCTTCCCCGCCGTCCGCACCCGCGCCAGACAGGCATGGATCAGCGAACAGCGCGCCGCCTTCCTCCTCCGCAACTCCGAACTCGTCGCCAGCCTCAGCCCTTCATCCCGCCAGCGCTACAACGCCATGCACTCCCTCGTCTCCCGGCTCGGCGACCTCACCCCCGGTCCCAGCCCCACCGTCATCGCCCCAGGCGAACACCTCCTCTGGCTCCACCTCAAACTCCTCATCGCCCGCGACCACCTCAACGACAGCGCCGCCCTCAGCTCCCCGGACGCCCTCGCCGCCGAACGCAACACCATCGCCGCTGACCTCGCCAACCCCTCCCTCACCCACGCCGCACGCACCGCCCGCCAGCACTCCCTCGACCTCCTCGACCAACGCCTCAGCACCGCACGCATGCGCCTCGGCCGTCTCGACGAAATCGAAGCCGATACCGTCCGCATCGAACACCAGATCGCTCTCATCTGCGAACGCGCCGCCCAGCACTCCTCCCTCGGCGACGCAGGCGTCCATGTCGAACTCGCCATCTCCCCAGCCGACGCCTTCGCCGACGACCTCCCCGGCGGCTCCCTCATCAACGAGCAGGAAGCCTTCTTCCGCAGGTGCTCCCTCGAATAAATCCCCCAACCCCCCACACCATGAAAAAGAAACTCCCCTCCGGCGCCCCAGTCAACCAAACCACCGAAATCCGCGCCACCTCCAAGCGCGTTACCCCGTCCCGCCAGTCCGCCAAACCAGTCGAACGCTCCCGCCAGCCCCGCCAACCCAAAACCGGCGGCACAGGCGGTCACGGCGCAGATTGATCACGCTCCCACCCTCTCTCCTCCTCAACGCAAAAAGCGGCGGCCGTTCCCAGCCGCCGCTTCGCGCGTCGTTCGTTCAATCTCCCTCAGTAACCCCTCACCTCACAATCGATCCGCTCGTCACCGTGTTCAGCGCCGGATTGTAAACATACCCGGCCCCGCTCAACCCGGTCACTGTGAACACAAACGTCCCGTTGTTCCGTGTCACACCGCTCGACAGTGTCACCGTCCCGGCAGTTCCCGTCACCCCGGTCACATTGCTGCTAATCAGACTCGACCACACCCCAGTCACCGTGATGTTCGGACGGAGATTCCCATCCCCATCCCGCACCGTCACCACCGCCCTCGCCTGCGTCCCGCGCCCGCTCGCCACCTTCGACATCGTGATCCCCGCCACATACACCACAGGCACCACCGGAGCCGGCGGCTGAACCGTCACCGTCGTCGCAGCCGCACGCGATAGCCCGCTCGAATCCGTCACCACCAGCGACACCGTGTATGTCCCCGCCGCTCCATACGTGTAACTCGGATTCGCCACCACGGAACTCCCGCCATTCCCGAAATCCCAGTCGTACGCCAGCACCCCACCGTCAGGATCCGACGACCCCGCACTCGAGAAACTCACCGTCAGCCCGTTCGCAGGCACCGTCGCCCCCACACTCACCACCGGCGGCAACCCCACCGGAGCCGCCACCGCACCGTCCAGCGTGAACTGCCCGAGGCTCGCATAATTCGTATACCCAGTCTCCCCAGTTCCCACCCCCGTGCCTTCCACCGCCAGATAATACGTCCCCCCGGGCACCGTCGCCGCCAGCGTCGACCCCAGCGTCGCAGGATTCGCACTCCCTAACAGCGTCCCCGTCCCGTCGTAAAGCGATAGCGTGATGTCAAGATTCGCATCCGGCACCGCATTCCCCGCCGTCACCGACAGCAACCCCGCCCCGGCATCAATCAGATACAGATCCGCATCGCCCACCCGCTCGATAATCCCCGTCGCACTCAACGCCGCTCCACTCAGCGGCACCGCCGTCAGAATGTCGCTCCCCGCAAAATCCGGACTCCGCGGAATGAACGTCGTGATCTTCGCAGTGTCATCCTCCGTGTTGTTCGCTCCCGCATACTCCCCTTTGCTGAACTGCGTCACCTCCTTGTAGTAACTCACCCCCATGATCGGGGCCCAGTTCGCATGCCCGCCATAGTACGCCGCGCCAGTCGTCAGCCCGTCATGCGATAGCGATAGCGTGTGGCCCGCCTCATGACTCACAGCCTCCGCCACATACTTCGGAAACCCGTTCCCCAACTGCGCCGGAAATACAAACGCAGGCGTGTCGCTGTTCCACCCGAACGAATCAAGATATGCTATCCCACCCGCACCCGCACCTAACCAGTCATACGAACTACCCCCGATCACCACACGAATCCCGTACGCCTGATCCGTCGACGCCGTCTTCCTCAGCCACTCCGTCGGCGGCAGCTGCGTCGTCACATCCACCTCCCACGGCGCATAATCCTCACTTACTCGCTTCCAGATCTCCTGGATCGCCGCCAGTTCCCCGCTGCTGAATGCCAGCGGATTCCCATCCGTGTCATACGCAGGCGACGTAATGCTCCCACCATTCAGCCAGCTCGTCCCGGACGTGAAATGCCCGTCGAAATCCAGATAAATCACCCGCGTCTTCCCTGGCTTGCTGTGCAGCACAAAGGTCGAACTCTCAGGATAACTCAGCAGCGCATCCGTCGCCGCATTCTGCGCCGTCGGCGCCTCCGCCACCACCGTCTGGCAGATGTACTGCAGCTTGCCCTGCGTATCCACCCCAAGATCCCGGTCCCGCAGACACATCTTCCCCAGTTCCTTATCGCTCACACGATAATGCCGCGCCACGTCGCCAAACCGGTTCCCAAGGGCCCCGATAATGCCCGCGCCACGCGCCGACTTCTTCAGCTTCATCGCGGGAAACGGCTCGTCGTCCTGTGCACCAGCGGACAGCAGCCCGATCGCCAGCACGAACACGCTGCGGATTATGGAATTCGATGTGTTCATTGGATTTTGGGAGATTTCTGATCTGAACGCCCGCGGGCTTTCGCGGACATTTTTTGAAATATCCTGCCGTCCACCCGACGCAATAAATTTACCCCCCACAAATGCGGGGGTATGTTCGCGTCACATTTCCAATCCACCTTCGTACATGCACCCCGTCTCCAGAGACCACTTCGCCGACCTCGTCGCCGCCGCCATCGCCGCTCTCCCCCCTGACCTGCGCCGCCATCTCGACCGCGTCCAGATCTCCATCGAAGACGAACCCTCCCCAGAAGACTACCGCCTCAACGGCGTCCCCGACGACGAAGACCTCTTCGGCCTCTTCGAAGGCTCCGCTCTCACCGACTCCATGATCGATGCCGATGCCACCCTCCCTAACCGCATCCGCATCTTCCAGTGGCCCCACGAAGAAGTCTGCGATTCCTTCGACGAATTGCGCGACGAGGTCTTCCGCACCGTCCACCACGAGGCCGCTCACCACTTCGGCATCGACGACGACCGCCTCGAAGAAATCGGTGCCTATTGATCAACCGCCCCAGGCCCTCTCGGAATCACCATCCCGCAATCCCCCGCCCGCACCGGCCGCTCCGGCACAGCCGCCTCAGGATCACTGAAATGCCACCACTCGCTCGCCAGCATCCGGAACCCCGCACCCGTCATCGCCGCCTGCAGCCACCCTAACCGCTCCGCAACCGCCGCATCCCCGCCCGCATACTCCGCCGCCCCCGCCACCCCGAAATCATCCAGATCCGACGGCATCTCCAGCTCCCTCCCCTCCAGATCCGTCAGGGTCACATCCACCGCCCGCCCGTAGCAATGCCAGCTCCACCGGCCACCCGCTCCCGGCTCCGCCGCATACCGCGGATCCCGCACCAGATCCCACAACCGCTCCGCCGCCTCCGCCGGACGCCACCCGTCCCAGATCAGTAGATCACACCCCTTTCCTAGCAACTCCTCCCGCGCCACCGCCAGCCGCTCCGCCGTCCCCGCCGCCAGCAGACACGGCATCCCCCAAGGATAAAGCGCCTCCCCGGCAAAATTCCCCGCCCCCGCATACCGCAGATCCCACCGAACCCCCACCAGCACCTCCCCCACAGGCACCAACCCGTGCTCCCGCCCCAGCCGGATCACTTCCTCCACTTCAGGCATGAAAAATCCCTCGCTCCTCATCGCCTCCCACCCTCCCACACGCTCCTCCACCACGCAAAAAGAAACCGGCAGATCACTCCACCGGTTTCTTCAGATTGTTCTTCTAGCTTTTCCGCCCGCTCATTCCTTGATCAGCAGCCGCAACCGCCCCAGCCCGCGCCGGATCCGCGCCTTGATCGTCCCCAGCGGCTCCCCTGTCTTCTGCGAAATCTCCAGCTGCGTCAGTCCTTCGAAAAACGCCATCCGGATCGCTTCCGACTGCTCAGGCGACAACTGCATCACCGCACTCCGCACATGCCCGGTCATCTCGGTCACCCCAGCCTGCTTCGACGGATCATTCCGTGTCACCGGCTCATCAATCCGGCATTCGTCCTCAAACGAATCATTCAGCCGCCCGCGACGCTGACGCGCCCGCAGCTTGTCGATCGCCCGGTTCCGCGCCATCGCCGCCAGCCAAGTCGACGGCTTCCCGCGGTCGTCAAGATACATCCCAGCCTTCTGCCACAGCGAGGAAAACACTTCCTGCGTGCAGTCCTCTGCATCCTCATGGTTGTGCAGCACCTGCACCGCCGTCGCGTACACCATCCCAGAAAAACGTCCGTGGAACGACGCAAACGACGTCCGGTCGCCATTCGCAATACCGCGCAGCATTTGTTTAAGATCGGCCTGGTCGTCCACAACCACACCTTCCTCCAGTACCTCGCTCAGTACCGTGTTCACTTCGCCTTTCCCGATTGGTTGCGTCAAGGATGTCATAGGGAGTGTCAATGTTGGGGGTAATTTTGTGTGACTTCTTTCAAGCGCCGTATCTCTCCGCGTTTGTGCAGGTAAAGCGATTACAATTTGAGACATTTATTCGACAGTCCAACTTTTGTCCAACTTTTTGCACGCTTTTCTTCAACAAGCAGTCAACACGCGCTCGCCATCCTCAACAACCCCTCCAACTTGCGTAACAAATGCGCTCCGCCCTGTTCCGGGAAACCGGCTCCCCTCCCTCCGTCACCGCCGTCGTCTCCTCCCCGGACCCCATCCCCGGCCCCGGCGAAGTCCGCCTCCGCATGCGCTTCGCCCCCATAAATCCCGCCGACCTCAACTTCATCGAAGGCTCCTACGGCCGCAAACCCGACCTCCCCGCCACCCCAGGCATGGAAGGCGTCGGCGTCGTCGATGCCCTCGGCCCCGATGTCTCTAACATCAATCTCGGCGACCTCGTCATCCCTCTCGGCCCCGGCGGCACATGGGCCGAAGCCATCGTCCGCCCAGCCGCCGACCTCCTCGTCCTCCCTCCCGGCATCGACCCCCAACAGGCCGCCATGCTCCGCGTCAACCCAGCCACCGCATGGGGCCTCCTCCACTCCCGCGGCCAACCCGCCCAAGGCTCATGGATCGTCCAGAACGCCGCCAGCTCCGCCGCCGCCCACTGCGTCATCAGCCTCGCCCGCCACCTCGGCCTCCACTCGCTCAACCTCGTCCGCCGCCCAGAATCCGCAGCCGCCTGTCTCGCCGCAGGTGCCGACGCCGTCCTCACCGACGACGCCTCCGCCCCAGCCGCCCCAGCCGAAATCCCCGGTTTCTCCCCTCCCTCCCTCGCCATCAACGCCGTCGGCGGCGACAGCGCCCTCCGTCTCCTCAACCTCCTCGCCCCCGGCGGCACCATGGCCACCTACGGAGCCATGAGCCGCCAACCCCTCAAGGTCCCCAACGGCCTTCTCATCTTCAAAGACCTCCACCTCAACGGCTTCTGGCTCACCCGCTGGCTCGCCCAGCTCCCCCCCGCCGAGGTCCGTTCCCTCTACTCCAACCTCGCCAGCCTCGTCCTCAACGGCACCATCCACCAACCCGTCGCCGCCGTCTACCCGCTCGCTAACCTCCACGACGCCCTCCTCCACGCCAGCACTTCCGCACGCGGCGGAAAAATCCTCCTCGACCTCCAATCTCCGCTCTAACGCTCCCTCCATGGACCTCTTCTCCCAGCGCCCCGCCGATCCCCCGGAACGCGTCCTCTCCGTCGCCCAACTCACCCGCCGCCTCCGCGACAC
>CANHUG010000079.1 GCA_947462995.1 Verrucomicrobiales bacterium
GGATGATTGTGCGCGAGGCAACCCCGGAAGCCTGTCGATCCGATGCTGGAGAAATCATCAGTTGCGTTGTTACTGGCAGCTCTTGCCCGGCGGGCCGCCCATGGACTGCCGGATGGGGAGACGAATGCCATGAGGGTGGTGCATGGGGAGGCGGATGGGTTGCCGGGGGTGGCGGTGGATTCGTTTGACGGGCACTGGCTGGTGCAGACGCGGGATCAGCCGTGGCCGAAGTGGCTGGAGGGGACGAAGGCGGAGGCGGGATGGCGGTCGCTGTCGTGGAAGCGGCTGGATCAGCATGACAAGCAGAGCCCGGTGCCGATGGCGGGGGATGTGCCTGACGGGGTGTTCAGGGTGCGGGAGCTGGGGTTGGAGTATGAGATCGATTTCGGGGCGGGGTACAGCCAGGGGTTGTTCATTGATCAGCGGGTGCAGAAGGCGCGGTTGCTGGAGCGGATGGAGAGCGGGCAGCGGTTTCTGAATCTGTTTGCGTACACGTGTGCGTTCAGTGTGCTGGCGGCGAGTCGCGGGGCGGTGACGACGAGTGTGGATTTATCGCGGCCGTTTCTGGAGTGGGGGAAGCGGAATTTCGGGTTGAATGGGATGGATGCGGGCGGGCATTTTTTCTGTCGCGGGGATGCGGGGGAATGGCTGCCGCGGTTTGCGGCGAAGGGGCGGAGCTGGCATGGGATTGTGCTGGATCCGCCGACGTTTTCGCGGAATGCGGATGGCGGGGTGTGGCGGGTGGAGCGGGATCTTCCGGGGATGGTGGCGGCGTGTTTGCGGGTGCTGGAGCCGGGCGGGTGGCTGATGGTGTCGACGAATCACCATGCGCTGACGCCGGGGCAGTTCCGGAGTCTGGTGACGCGTGGGAGTGCGGTGGCGGGGCGGCCGGTGCTGACGTGGGAGGCGGGGTCCCTGCCGCCGGATTTTCCGGGGGTGCCCTATCTGAAAGTGGCGACGCTGACGGCGTGACGGGGAGGATAAGGCGATTGCGGGGGAGCGGGTGCAGGTGGAGCGAGAGGGATGGAATTCAAGACAGAGTACCGGGTGACCGAGGCGGTGCAGACAGCGGCGGCGCGGCAGATGTTCCATGCGGTTTATCTGAGGAAGAAGTGGGTTGGGATGTTAGCGATGGCGGTGATCGGGGTGGCGCTGTGGTTTCAGGGGAGTTCGCCGGCGCGGGAGATCGGGCTGGCGGACATGATGGTGGCGGTGGTGCTGGTGGTGCTGTGGGTGAAGACGTATGTCAGGGTGATAGGGAATTCGCGGACGGCGCTGCGGACATTGAGTGACGATCTGGTGACGCTGAGGATGGGGGATGAGGGGATGGAGATGGAGATGGCGGACAGCCGCCGGAAGCTGGCGTGGGAGAAAGTGGATCGGGTGGTGGAGACGAAGGATTTCATGATTCTGATGGCGGGGCGACTGCCGGTGGCGAGCCTGCCGAAAGGGGCGCTTGGGGTGGAGATGGTGGAGTGGCTGCGCGGGCATGAACGGCGGCGTGCGGGTGGGGCGGCGTGAGGAATTCCGGCTTTCGTGCGGCGGCGAATGCGTGCAGGAGAGGGGATGCTTACAGATTGTTTCTGCCGGACCGGTCGATGGGTGATGCTTGGGTTGCTTGCTCTGCAGGGGGGGAGTGGTGCTGCTGACGAGATGACGGTGCAGCCTGCGCCGGAGGAGATGGCGAAGGCGGCGGGGGTGAAGCTGCCGGGACTGCCTTGGCATGTGGTCAACCTGTGGTGGGATTTTGAGAAGCCGGTGGAGCACTTCACCTCATTGGAGATGGAGGTGACGATTGACCGGGATGTGCCGGCGACGTGCAATCTGTACATATCGCCGTGCGGGATTGCGAAGATCAACGGGCTGCAGTTTTACGGCGGCATTCAGACGAACATCAACGGGTGGGCGAGCAAGGAGAGCCGGGAGCGGGTGTTTCCGGGGAAGGGGGCGATTTTCTCACGGTGGTCGGCGGACAAGAAGACGCCGATCGGGCTTGATCATGTGCGCACGAGTGCGGGGGATTGTCTTGTGGAGAGCGCGGGTTACGAAGGTGAGTTTGCTAGTGTGCGGCGGCCGTATGCGTGGAGCAAGGGGACTTACCGTTATCTGATTGAGAAGGGGGAGACGGAGACGGTGGACGGCAAGGAGAGCACGTGGTTTCACTGCCGTGTGAAGAACGAGGCGGGCGAGGTGCACGAGGTTGGCAGCCTGCGGTTCGAGGGACGTGATTTCACGTTCTGGGAGCGGCACAGTGCCTTTGTCGAGGTTTACAGCACGGCGAAGATTCCGAGGTCGGGGATTCCTGCGGTGAAGGTAGCGTTCGGGCGGCCGAAGATCAACGGGGAGCAGGTTCCGCTGAAGCAGGTCAATGCTTACTATCCTGATCCGGCGAAGGGCGCGCCGGGGTCGCCTGACTGTGCGAACGTGACGGCGGACGGTGCGCGGTGCGTGGTGGAGGTCGGGCCGATTTTCAAACGTGATGAGGCGCGGCGGCGTCATCCGGTGGAGTTGAAGAAGGCGCCTTGAGGGTGGGGGCGGGTGACACTAGCGCAGCCCGTCTTGCAGATGGTATCTTCTGATTTTGTGGGAAGGAAGAAGGATTCAGCCACTCTGCGGAGGGAGGGGGACGGGTCTTTTTCCCGATTCCTGTGTTGCTCGTCGGTTGCGAATCCTGATTCGCGCCCTCCTCGCGCCTTGGACTCGGAAAAAATCCCTCGTCCATAAGACACCATCTGTACGACGGACGACACTAGCGAGAGGCGGCGGAGCGGAGGAGGGGGCGCCATGCGGACTCGGCCTTGCGGTGAGCGGCGGTGGGTGGGGGGACGATGGATTTGATGGATTGGGGGCGGACGTAGAAGTCGAGGCGTGAGTTGGAGGGGCCTTGGGGTGTGAGGTGGAAGACGGCGACTGGTGCGGCGGCGTGATTGGCTTTGGTGGGTTGGCCGAGGAGGAAAGTGCCCATGGAGCCGTCGGGGCCTTCGCCGGCGAAGCGTGTGCCGAAGTGAGGTGGTGAGGCTGGGGAGGCGAGGTAGGCGCGGAGGTTGGCGGTGGCGCGTGCGGCGGAGACGGGCAGGTGGTCGCCGGAGGAGGAGCAGGAGGCGAGGGTGGCGGCAGTTAGGGCGAGGGCGAGGAGGGAGTGGAGTGGGGGCATGGGAAAGTCAGGTGGGAAATCAGTTGTAGGGGAGAGGAAAGGGAGGAGGGGGATCAGTCATCGATGGCCATGACGTCGACGGCGACGGAGAGGGATTGGCGGCCAGCGCCGATGCTGACGCCGGTGAGTGGGCTGACGTCGGAGAAGTCGCGGCCCCATGCGACGGTGATGTGCTGGTCTGAGGGGAGGAGGTTGTTAGTGGGGTCGGCGTCGATCCAGCCGGCGGCTTCGCCGCACCAGATGGAGACCCATGCGTGGGAGGCGTCTGCGCCCTGGAGTTTTGGTTTGCCTGGAGGGGGGATGGTTTCGAGGTAGCCGCTGACGTAGCGTGCGGGGATGCCGATGGCGCGGAGGCAGGCGATCATGACGTGGGCGAAGTCCTGGCAGACCCCGCGGCGGCGTTTGAAGGATTCGAGGACGGGGGTGGCGGCGTCGGTGGCGTCGGGGTCGAATTTGAAGTATTTGAAGAGACGTGCGTTGAGATCCTGGACGGCGAGGAGGATGGGTCGGGCGGGGGGGAAGGAAGGGGTGGCGAAGTCGGCGAATTCGGTGAGGATGGGGATGAGAGGGGAGGGCCAGACGAATTCAGCGGCAGCGGAGTCGGCGTTCCATGAGTCGCTGCGGCAGGCGTCGCGGACGGATTCCCATGGGGGAGTGGAGGCGGGGTCGGGGAGAGGGTTAGGGGTGATACGGACGTAGCTGCGGGCGACGACTTCGAGTTGTTCGTGGGTGCCTTCGATCTCGAAGTAGACGGAGAGATTGCCGAAGGCGTCGGTGCGGCCTGGGGCGCGGCAGGCTGGTTCCGGGCGGATGTGGATTTCGTGCCATGGGCACGATTGTGAGGCGAGGGATCTGGGTTCGAGTCTGGCGATGTAGTGGGCGACGGTGACCGGGGCGTCGTAGGAGTAGAGCGTGCGGTGGCTGATCTGGTAGGTCATGGGGCTGGGAGGTCAGACGTCGCGGCGGTGGGCGTGGCTGAAGAAGTGTTCGGTTAGGGCGGCGGAGATGGCTTCGCAGCCGTCGGTGATTCTTGAGCAGAAGGAGGGGAGGAGAGTGGTGGCGACTTCAGTGGAGTGGCGGAGGGCGTCGAGGTTGAGAGAGGCGAGGTCGGAGCGGAGGGCGTCGAGGAGTTCGCGTTCGCGGCCTGCTGAGCCGGAGGTGCCTGCGGGGAATTCTGCGAAGACGCGGGAGAGGCGTTGGAACTGGGCGGCGGCGGCGCGAGGGTTCTCTTCGTTGAGGAGGAGGAGGTCGGCGGTGGGGAGGAGGGCGGGGGAGGCGAAGTGGAGACGGCGGTAGGTCATGGTGCTGTCGCAGACCTCGAGGAGAGGGGAGAGGGCGGCGTTGTCGGAGGCGCAGAGTTGTGAGGCGAAGCGGACGAGGGAGAGGACATTGATGGCGCGTTCGAGACGGCGGCCGGATTCGAGGAAGCGCCAGCCGTGGCCGCGGGTCATGTTTTCCTGCTGCATGCCAGCGAAGGCGGCGAGGTCGAGGATGAGGGTATCGAGGAGGCCGGCGGCGGCGGTGGGGTCGGAGGCGGCGGCGCGGGATTGAGCGGCGTCGCGTTCGAGGCGGTTGAAGAGACGCCATGAGTCATCGGAGAGCCGGTCGCGGGCGGCGGCGGCGTTGTAGCGGAGACGGCTGGCGAGGTCCGGGATGCTGCCGGTGCGTTCTGGTTTTGAGAGGAGGGCGTGGAGTTCCGAGCGGAGGGAGGCTGCGGTGGTGGTGGGAGGGGCGAGTTCGAGGCCTGAGAGGAGGCGGAGACAGGCGAGGCGTTCGCGTTCTTTGGATGGTGAGGATTCGCCGGAGAAGCGCTGGAGGGTGGTGCGGACGAGGCGGACGTGCCATTCCATGCGTTCGGCGTAGCGGCCGAGCCAGAAGAGGTGCTCGGCGGCGCGGGAGGGGACACCGACAGGGGAGCGGAGCGGGCGGAGGACGATGGGTGAGGGTGGTGGGTCCGGGGGAGGTGAGGAGGAGTTAGAGTCGAGGACCCATGTGTCTTTGCTGATGCTGCCGCGTTGCATGGTGACGACGAAGCGGCCGGGGACTGGGCTGACGCGGCTGAGGCCGCCTGGCATGACGGTGCAGACGCCTGCGGCGGAGACGGAGAAGGCGCGCCAGACGAGCGGTCTGGGTTCGAGTTGGCGGCCGTTCCAGACGGGTGTGGTGGAGAGGTTGAGGGCTTCCTGAGCGATCCATGCGTGGGGTTCGGCGCGGACGCGTGCGAGGAGGTTGTTGAGGTCTTTGGAGGAGAGTTCGTCGAGGAAGACTGGGTCTCGGGAGCCGGAGGCGAAGGCTGGTTTGAGGACCCAGCGTGAGGGGTTGTCGAGGACGAGGGAGAGTTCGCGGGGTTGGCCGCACCACCATGCGGGGACGGAGCCTAGCATGAGTTCCTCGCCGAGGAGGTGGCGGCAGATGCCTGGAAGGAAAGGGTGGAGGGCTGGGGATTCGACGACCCCGCTGCCGATGCCGTTGACGAGGGAGACGTTGCCGGAGCGCCATGCCTCGCTGAGGCCGGAGACGCCGAGGAAGGTATCGGCGCGGAGTTCGAGGGGGTCTGCGAAGACATCGTCGACGCGGCGGAGGAGGACATCGACGCGGCGGAGCCCTTCGAGGGTTTTGAGGAAGAGCTTGCGGTCGCGGACGGTGAGGTCGGCCCCTTCGACGAGTGGGTAGCCCATGAGGCGGGCCTCGTAGGCGTGTTCGAAGTAGGTTTCGTTGTAGGGACCTGGGGTCATGAGGACGACGCCAGGGGAGCCGCGGCGGGTGGGAGCGAGGAGGCGGAGGGCGTCGCGTTCAGCGTGGAAGAACGAGCCGAGACGCAGGACGCGGCAGGATTCGAGGGTTTCGCCGAAGACCTCGGCGATGATGGAACGGTTTTCGAAGGCGTAGCCGCGGCCGCTGGGTGCCTGGGTGCGGTCTGCGAGGACGAGCCATGAGCCGTCGGGGCCGCGGACGAGGTCTGTGCCTGAGGAGACGAGGAAGGCGTCGCCGGGAGGGTTGACGCCCCATGCGGCGCGGAGGAAGCCAGGGTTGGCGTGGACGAGGACTGGGGGGAGCCAGCCTTCGCGGAGGAGGTGCTGAGGGCCGTAGATGTCGGCGAGGATGGCATTGAGGAGCCGGGAGCGCTGGCTGAGGCCGGCGGCGACGGATTGCCATTCTTCAGCGGAGAGGATGAAGGGGATGGGGTCGAGGGCCCACGGGCGGCTGGCGCCCTTGGAGTCGTCGTAGATGTTGTAGGTGACCCCGTGGTCGAGGAGGAGCCGCTGGATGGCGGCGGTGCGGGAGTTCCAGTGGGCAGGCTGGAGGGAGGCGAGGTGGGAAGCGAGCGTGTGCCAATGTGGGCGAAGCGAGCCGTCGGGAGCCAGCATTTCGTCCTGCGAACCGGCGGCGGGCCGGTAGCTTGCGATGAGGCTGGCGATAGGGTCGGTGGGGGAGGGCGGCACGGGGGAAGCGGGATCGGGGCGCGCGGGCGCGGGGGAGCGATGGAGTTGCACCATGGGAGAGGGCAATGCCAGGGGGAACCGGGTCAGAGCGAGAGACGCAGATCGAGCGTGAACGGGAGCGTGCGCTGGGGTGCGGGTGAGGTGGGCGAGAAGGTGCCTGGGGAGTGGTCGTGGGGGACGAAGCGGCTGAGGCGGCGGCTTTCGGCTTCGAAGGCGTTGACGGGGAAGGAATCGAAGCTGCGGCCGCCGGGGTGAGCGACGTGATAGGCAGCGCCGCCGAGACTACGGTTGTTCCATGAGTCGTAGAGGTCGAAGACGAGGGGGACGTGTGGGGCGATGGTGGGCTGGAGACAGCTAGGGGGTTGCCATGCGCGGTAGCGGATGCCGGCGACGGCTTCGCCGGGGACGCCGGTGGGGTGGAGCGGGACGGTGCGGCCGTTGCAGAGGAGCGAGTGGCGCGAGGATGTTAGACCGCGGACGATGACCTGGAGCCGCTCGAGGGAGCTATCGACGTAGCGGGCGGTGCCGGAGCCGTTGTTTTCCTCGCCGAGGACGTGCCATGGTTCGAGGGCGGTGCGGAGTTCGGTGGTGATGCCGCTGTGGGTGAACGAGCCGATGAGAGGGAAGCGGAATTCGAAGTGGGGAGCGAACCATGCGGGGTCGAAAGAGAAGCCGGCGTGGTGGAAGAATGAGAGGACGTCGGCGAGGTCTTCGCGGATGAAGTGAGGGAGCATCCAGCGGTCGTGGAGGGCGGTGCCCCAGCGGACTGGTTCGATGGGTGTGAGGGGGTGATCCCAGAAGTGGGCGACGGCGGTGCGGACGAGGAGTTGCTGGACGAGACTCATGCGCGGGTGAGGCGGCATTTCGAACGAGCGGAGTTCGAGGAGCCCGAGGCGGCCGCTGGAGGAATCGGGGGAGAAGAGCTTGTCGATGCTGAACTCGGCGCGGTGGGTATTGCCGGTGAGATCTGTGAGGAGGTGGCGGAAGATGCGGTCGACGAGCCATGGGGGGACGTCGGCGTGGTCGGGGATCTGGCGGAAGGCGATTTCGAGTTCGTGGAGGATGTCGTCGCGGGCTTCGTCGACGCGCGGGTGCTGACTGGTGGGGCCGATGAAGAGACCGCTGAAGAGATAGGACAGGGAAGGGTGGCGGAGCCAGAAGCCGAGGAGAGAGCGGAGGAGGTGGGGGCGGCGGAGGAGCGGGGAGTCGGGAGGGGAGGCGGCACCCATGACGATGTGGTTGCCGCCGCCGGTGCCGGTGTGGCGGCCGTCGAGCATGAATTTTTCGGTGCCGAGGCGGAGCTGGCGGGCGTCCTCGTAGACGCCTTCGGTGGCGGCGACGAGTTCGTCCCATGAGGACGTGGGGTGGAGATTGACCTCGATGACGCCGGGGTCCGGGGTGACCTTGATGACGCGGAGGCGCGGGTCCTGGGGAGGCGGTTCGCCTTCGATGATGACGGGGAGGGAGCAGGAGGCGGCGGCGGCTTCGACGATGCTGATGAGTTCGAGGTAATCCGACGCGTTAGGGAGCGGCGGCATGAAGACGTGGAGACGGCCTTCGCGTGGTTCGACGCAGAGGGCGGTGCGGACGATGTCCGGGGCGGACTGTTGCGGGAGCGGTGCGGAATCGGAGAGGAGCGAGGCGAAGGGAGGGGGCGGCGGGCGGCGGGGCGGGGCGTGACTGGAGGGGAGATGCGGCCATTGGGCGATGGGCATCATGGGGTCCGGATTGTGGATATATGGATAGGATTCCGGGCGGACCCATGGGAGGGAATCGAGGGGGAGCCGGAGACCCATGGGGGAATCGCCGGGGGTGAGGTAGAGGGTTTCGTCGCGGAGGAACCAGTGGCCGCTGCGCCATGAGGAGCCGTGGCGGGCGATGGGGAGTGTGCAGCCGACGGCTTTGGAGAGCCCCTGAGCGAAGAGACGGCGGAGACGGTCGCGTTCGAGA
Source organism: Verrucomicrobiales bacterium (assembly GCA_947462995.1). GTDB lineage: Bacteria > Verrucomicrobiota > Verrucomicrobiia > Verrucomicrobiales > V1-33 > V1-33. The sequence goes on from CANHUG010000079.1 coordinate 8,548, forward strand.
GGGTCTTCGAGACGGGACTGGAGAGGATCGACGTTAGAGGGGAGACGGCGTTCGCGCCAGAGGTAGTACCAGACGTCCTCGTAGGCGGTCATGATGCAGTCGGTGGGGACGCCGGCGTGTTCCGCGATGGATTTGGTGAGGAGGCGTGCTTCGGCTAGGCCGTGGCCGAGGTTGGCGGAGGCGTCGGCGAGGAGAGAGTCGTCGCGCCAGAGAGGCGAGCCGTCGGTGCGCCACCAGCAGCCGAGGGACCAGCGCGGGAGAGGTTCACCGGGGTACCATTTGCCGATGCCGTGGTGGAGGAGCCCTCCGGGGCCGAAGCGGGTGCGGAGCTTGCGGATGAGCTGGGAGGCGAGGAGGAGTTTGCGAGGGCCGAGGGCGGCGGTGTTCCATTCTTCGCCGTCGGGGTCATCGATGCTGATGAAAGTGGGTTCGCCGCCCATGGTCAGGCGGACATCGCGGCTGACGAGCGTGGCATCGACCTTGCGGCCGAGGGCGTTGATGGCGTTCCACTGGTCGTCGGAGTAGGGGAGAGTGACGCGCGGGGATTCGTGGATCCGCTGGACGGACATCTGGAAGTCGAAGGAGACATTGGCTGGTTCGACGGCACCGGTGATGGGGGCAGCGCTTTGGGGGTCCGGGGTGGCGGCGAGGGGGAGGTGGCCTTCGCCGGCGAGGAGACCGGAGGTGGGGTCGAGACCGATCCAGCCAGCGCCGGGGAGGTAGACCTCGCACCACGCGTGGAGGTCGGTGAAATCGCTAGTGGGGCCTTCGGGGCCGTCGAGCGGGGTGACGTCCGGGCGGAGCTGGATGAGGTATCCGGAGACGAAGCGGGAGGCGAGGCCGGCGTGGCGGAGGAGTTCGCAGAGGAGCCATGCGGAGTCGCGGCAGGAGCCTGAGCCGAGGGAGAGCGTTTCTTCCGGGGATTGGACCCCGGGTTCCATGCGGACGACGTAGCGGATGGCGGAGTTGAGGCGCTGGTTGAGGCCGACGAGGAAGTCGATGGTGCGGAGAGAGCCGGAGGAGTTGAAGAAAGAGTTGCGGACCTCGGCGACGAGCGTGGCGAGGTTAGGTGTTAGCGGGGAAGTGCGGCGGTAGGGTTCGAGCTCGTGGGAGAGGGATGGGTCGTAGGAGAACGGGACGGCTTCGGCGTCGGCTTCGAGGAAGAAGTCGAAGGGATTGTGGACGGCCATTTCCGCGACGAGGTCGACCTCGACCTTGAACGTGCGGGTTTTTTCCGGGAAGACGAGCCGGGCGAGGTAATTGGCCTGGGGGTCCTGTTGCCAGTTGAGGAAGTGTTCGGCTGGGGTGACGCGGAGCGAGTAGCTGAGGATTCTGGTGCGGCAGTGGGGAGCGGGGCGGAGACGGATGACTTGAGGGCCGAGCGCGACGGGGCGGTCGTACTGGTAGGTGGTGACGTGGTGGAGGGCGACGTGAATGGACATGGGGGGTCGGCGCCCTGAGATGGGCAGTTAAGTGACAAAGCATGGGCCGTGCCAGACGGCGGGGCTGGCCGGGACGGTCAGACTGGGGGGTCGGACTTGATTTGGTCGCGACGGCCTGCGGCGTAGGCTTCGAAGACGCGGCGGATTTCGTCGCGGACCCGTTGGAAGACGAGGAATTGTTCGGCTTCGGAGCCAGTGGCGTGTGCTGGGTCGTCGAAGCCCCAGTGGTGGCGGTTGAGTTGGCCAGGGAAGATGGGGCAGGCCTGGTCGGCGTTGCCGCAGACGGTGATGACGGTTTCGACGTTGTCGTTGAGGAACTCGTTGAGGTGTTTGGAGTGATGGGAGGAGATGTCGATATTGATTTCTGCGAGGGCCTTGATGGCGAGCGGGTGGACGAAGCCTGCGGGTTTGGAGCCTGCGCTGGCGACGTTGCAGAGGTCGCCGAGGGCGTTGCGGAGGATGCCTTCGGCGAGATGGGAGCGGCAGGAGTTGCCGGTGCAGAGGATGAGGATGAGGGGTTTGGTCATGGGATGAGGGGAGGAGGGGGATTCAGTCAGGAGAGGAGGTTTCGGGGGAGCGTGTGGCGAGGAAGAGGGGGATGGCGGCGAGAGTGCCGAGGGTTGGGGCGATGAGGTAGAGCCAGAGGTGCTGGGTGTTTCCGGAGACGAGGGCGGGGGCGAGCGAGCGAGCGGGGTTCATGGAGGCACCGGAGACGGGGCCTGCGAACATGGCTTCGAGGCCGATGATGCTGCCGATGGCGATGGCGGCGGTGATGCCTTTTTCGCGGGCTCCGGTGGAGACCCGGAGGATGGTGAGCATGAGGATGGCGGAGAGGATGAATTCGAAGATGAAGCTCTGGGAGGCGGAGCCGGAGGGGAGAGTGGCACCGAGGGTGGGGTGCGAGGGGAATTGGGAGCGGAGGAGGGAGGAGGCGGCGATGGCGCCGAGCGTTTGGGCGGCGGCGTAGGAGGGGACGGTTTTCCATGGCAGGCGGCCGGAGGCGGCGAAGGCGATGGTGACGGCGGGGTTGAGGTGCGCGCCGGAGACGTCGCCGAACGTGTAGATCATGGACATGACGACGAGCCCGAAGGTGAGGGCGATGCCCGGGTGGGTGACGGCTCCGCCGCTGAAGTCGTTGGAGATGATGGCTCCGGTGCCTGCGAAGACGAGGATGAAGGTGCCGAGGAATTCTGCGAGGAGCTTGCGCATGGGAGGGAGCGGAGATTTGTCAGGCTGGAGGTGGAGAGGCGGCGAGGGAGGCGAGGGCGTCGGGGCCGACGGGTTCATGGGGTTGCCATGGGAGCCATGCGGTGCGGGCGGCGAGTTTTGAGGTGACCTCGTCGATGTAGCGGTGTTCGTTGAGTTCGCGGCGGCGGAGGAGCGGGTCGCAGGAGCCGCAGCCTAGCAGACTTTGGTTGATGACCCATGCGAACGGTTCGATGCCGGCGCGGTGGAGATCGTCCTTGAGGGCGGCGGCTTCGTGGACCGGGGTGGCTTCGGGGAGGGCGACGAGGAGGATGCGGGTGAAGGCGGGGTCGCGGAGACGATCGAGGAGGTGGAGGACCTCGTCTGGCTGGGAGGAACCGGCCTGGCGTTCGAGTTCGCGCTGATAGGCTTTGCTGGCGTCGAGGAGGAGGAGCGTGTGGCCGGTGGGTGCGGTGTCGAGGACGACGAAGCGGTCGGTGCCGCGGCCGACCTCGCGGGCGAAGGCGCGGAAGACGGCGATTTCCTCGGTGCATGGGGAGCGGAGGTCTTCCTCGAGGAGGGCGCGGCCGGCGTCGTCCATCTGGGGGCCCTGGCGGGCGATGACTTCGGCGGAATAGGCGGCGGTTTCTGCGGCTGGGTCGATGCGGCTGAGGGAGAGACCGTTGACTTTGCCGTCGAGGGTTTGGGCGAGATGAGCGGCGGGGTCGGTGGTGGAGAGGTGGACTGAGTGGCCGAGATTGGCGAGGTGGACGGCGATGGCGGCGGCGACGGTGGTTTTGCCGACCCCGCCTTTGCCCATGGTCATGATGACCCCGTGGCCGGCTGGGGCGATGGCGGCGACGATCTGGGCGAGGGATTCCATGGGCGGGGGCGACCATGGGGCGGGGGAGGTGTCAGGAAGTGAGGAAGTGTCAGGGTTCTGATCGCCTTCGAGGAGGATGCGGAGGCCCGAGATGCCGAGGATGTTGACCGGGCGGAGGGGGACGATGGAGGTTGGGAGCGAGTTGATGAAGGGTGCGGCGCGTTCGATGGCGGAGGCGCTGCGGTTGGCCATGGCGGTGGCGGTGGGGTCGTCCGGACAGGCTGTGGAGAACGTGCCGTTGATGACGAGGAGTTGGTGGGAAACGCCGAGGGCGCGGAGTTCGCGGGAGGTGCGTTCGGCTTCGCGGAGAGCGGAGGCCTGGGGGCGGCTGACGAGGACGAGAGTTGTCAGGGA
>CANHUG010000080.1 GCA_947462995.1 Verrucomicrobiales bacterium
GAAATTGAAAGAATCCCCCCTCTTCGACGGGCTAAATGCAGTTGATTACTTAACGCGATCCGCAAAGCACAGTGCGCTCTGAAGGTTTCCCAATTCGTTTCATTGCTTGCTATCCAGAAACCGCATCAAAGTCGCTTCATCGATTGCCCCGGCCGCGCCGTGCCCTTCGCCCAGGACCTTGTAGTGAATGATCGCGCCATCGAGGTAACTGAAGACCTCAAACTTGCCGACAGTGCTGCTGGGTTTCATTAACTTCCCGCCTCGGTATCCCATGGCCTTCGCCCACAGGAAAACGGACTCCTCCGCGGCGACGAAGCAGAGCTTGCCGTTCTTTGCGGGAATCGGGGAGGGCCCACCCTGATACGGAATCAGGTGATCCTCGGCTCCCGAGATACTCATGAATCGCGCGCCGGTCCGGGGTGTCACGACGGCCTCGTAGCTGTTGTCGTCGCCCTTGGCTTTGAAGTGCCGCCCATCGTATTGCAGTTCGTTGAGCGGACTGACGGCGGTCACGTAGTTGCGGATATTCGGCAAGCGACTCTCGATAGCCAGTTGATTCGCCAACGCCGCGCCATTCGAGTTGCCCATGATGGTGAAGTTATCCGCCTGGACGTTGTCACACGCGGCGAGCTTTTCGACGATGGCTTCGACGAACTTGCGATCATCCGCCTTCGACCGCTCGGCCAAGATGTTCCAACTCTTCAGATAGCCGTCCGGAAACACCATCACATAGCGTGTCGCCATAGTCGGATGCTGGTTCAGGAATCCGCTCATGGCGCCCTTGGCGTTTCCGCCGTTACCATGCAGAAAGATCAAGACGGGCAGCTTCCGTTCGTCCGGGTTCGCTGGCATGTTCACGTGGTAAAGGCGCGGAAAATCCTGCTCCTGCGACCACGTTTGCTTGATGAAATACTTGCCGGACAACAGCTTCGCGGCGCCTTCGTCGGCAGGCTTCGATGCGTCGGCTGCATGATGGCGAGCGAAAGGCCCTAGCAGCAGTGCGATGAGTGTGAGTGTGGTTTTCAATGGGATGATCATTTTGCAGCGGCGGCGTCTGGTCGGAGCACGCGGCGGATGGCGTCGAGCCGGGAGGTGTCCGGCTTGCCCTCTGGTGTCCACGTGGGGACGAGCCTGCCACCTTCGTCGTGCTCGTTCCACGCTTGCATCATAGCAGTTCCGATAGGGGGCTTTCGGCTTCGCCTTCGGCACCATGCCACCAGTATCCGTCGAAAAGCCATCCGCTCGCAGCGTCAGCCGCTAACCCCTTCGTTCCGCGCACCTCAAAACTCACTCGGACTTCAACAGCTTCACCATAGCCCTCCCCATCGCTTCCCCCACATTCATGTAAGTCTCCGCATTCCCGTTGTAATGACTGTTCCCACTCCCTCCCAGCGACAGCGGATGCGCGTACACTGTCGCCACGTTGCCTTTGAACTCCGGATGCTTGCCCGACCCGCCATCCACCGCCAGTTGCGCCTCCAGAATCTTCCCGCCATTCCCGCTGCTCCCCTTCTCCGCTTCCCCCAGCGTCGCCAGCACAAACTTCGCCTTCGGCGCCCCGAAGTCCTTCCTCAATTGCCCGATGAACCGCACCAGATTCTCCTCGTACTTCGCCGCGTGCGCCGCATTGCCGCCATCCTTCTCTCCCTGCCAGAAGAAAAATCCGGCCACTTCATATTTCGTCGCGTCAGGATAATACTTCGCCAGCTCTCCTAACGCCTTCTTCGCGTCAGCCGTGTCGTCGTCATACTGCTTCCCGGCATACCAGTCGATCGGCTTGCCCTGCTTGTCGAGCCATGGCGGCGCTTCCGTCGCCACTCCCTTCGCCTCATCCGCCGCCCAGGCATCAGGCCGCTCTTTGTACGCCGGATACACTTTCCCCTCAAAAACATAACGCTCGCTCCCCGGCGGCAGCAGATCCCAGCCCAGACTCCGGTTCCCAATACAACTCTTCAACACCATCACCGGCGCTTCCACCGCATTGCCCACCACATGACCGATCCCGTACTCCGGCCCCATCGTGTTCCCCGCCACCGTCAGCCAATCGTTCTTCAACATCCCCTTCCGCTGCATGAACTGCACATAACGCACATCCTTCCGCGCCACCCACTGCTTCGCCTCATCAACCAGATACGGATACTTCCCCTTCTCCCGCACCGCAAACTCCAGCGACCCATCCGCCCCTTTTATCTTCCCCAATCCCACCATGTTCGACTGCCCCAGCAGTATGAACACCTGCACCGGCTTCGCCATTTCCGCAGCCTTCCCGTCATGCCGCTCAATCACGTCCCCACCCGCCGCCCCATCCGCTCCAGCCACCCGCATCACCATCGGCACCAGCGCCATCGACGCCATCAACATCAGTGTGGATCTCTTCATATGTTCCGATTCATTAATTTTTAGCAAAATTCAACCTGAGGCACGATCCCGCGCCCCTCCGGCTCGCTTTCCATTCAATCCAGAACGCCGCCCCCAGCCAAGCACAATCGTCGCCGCCCCATCCCCATCCAGGCCACTTTCCGCCCCACTTAACTCGCCCGCTGATCCCGGCCGTCCAGCCATCGGTTCAATCCAATCACCGCCAGCACCACCGCTGGGCCCACCTTCAGGCTCACCTCCCGCCACCTCGGAGCCGGTTTCCCGGAAAAATCCGCGAACGCCATCACCGCCACGGCCGTCCACGCGGTCGCTAGCACAATGGCCACCCCATGCCGCGACTTCCTGCTGATCAGCTTCATACCCAACGGCTACACCAACCCCACCCGCCCCTCAAGGCCGCAGAATCACCTTGATCAGATCATCCGCTGACGCATGCAGCCTGTGAAACCACTCCGCTCCTTCCTCCAGCGGCCGAATCGCACTCGTCAGCGGCTCCACCCGGATCTTCCCCGCCGCTATCGCCTCCAGCGCCGCAGGATACTCCCCCGCACTCGCACACGACCCGAACAAGGACAACTCCCGCGTCACCACCGCCTGCAGCGGAAACTCTATCCGCTGCGCCAGATTCCCTACCAATCCCACCGCGCCTCCCTTGCGCACACACTCAATCGCTGTCTGCACCGTCGCACTCACCCCCACACACTCCATCACCACATCCACCCCTTCCCCACCAGTCCGCTCCAGCATCGCTTCCTTCAACCCTCCAGCCTTCGCCGGAAAAACTTCGTCCGCACCCAGTTCCTTCGCCACCGCCAGCCGACTCTCACTCAAATCCGTCGCATAAACCTTCGTGCAGCCCGCCGCCTTAAGCGCCTGCACCGTCAGCAACCCGATAATCCCCGCACCAACCACCAAACCACTCTGCCCAGGCCCAGCCTGCGCCCGCCGCACCGCATGCAACGCCACCGCCGCAGGCTCCACAAACACCGCCTGCTCAAACGTCACCTTCTCCGGCAACCGGCACACCACCCGCCCAGGCACACTCACATATTCCGCAAACGCCCCATTCTGCCTGTAATCCCCACACGAAACCCCCAGAATCCTCCGGTTCCGGCACAGATTCACCGAACCATCCCGGCAATACTCGCACTCCCCGCAATACAGGGTGCTGTCGAACGTCACCCGCTCCCCTGCCACCCACGACCCAGCCTTAGCCCCAGCCCTCACCACCACCCCGGCCGCCTCATGCCCCATGATCACCGGCGGTATCCTCCGCCCGGTACTCCCATCCATCCCATGCACGTCACTCCCGCAAATCCCGCACGCCGCCACCCGCACCAGCACTTCGTCCTCACGCACCTCCGGCTCCGGTGCATCTCCAAACACAAACTCACTGCTGCCAACAAGGGTAAGGGCTCTCATGCCGCCCATCGTCGCCAACCACCGCCGCCTGTCCACTGTGATTTCTCCTCCACACAGGCAGGTTGCGCTCCGCCTCTCACCGCGCTACCGCCCGCCAATCCTTTCCCCTCCCACCCTCATGGACATCTTCGCAGAACTTCAATGGCGCGGCCTCATCGACGACTACACCGGCCGCACCGAATCCGGTGACGGCACCCGCGGGCTCCCCCAGCGGCTCCTCGACAACCCAGTCACGCTCTACTGCGGCTTCGACCCCACCGCCGACAGTCTCCACGCCGGCAGTCTCGTCCCCCTCATCGCCCTACGCCGCTTCCAACTCGCAGGCCACCACCCCATCGCCGTCGCCGGCGGCGCCACCGGCAGCATCGGCGACCCCAGCGGCAAAACCCAGGAACGCCAGCTCCTCACCAAAGACCAGATCGCCGCCAACGTCGCCGCCATCAGACCCCAGCTCGCACGCCTCCTCGACTTCGACGCCACCACCAACCCCGCACGCCTCGTCGACAACGCCGACTGGCTCGGCCCCGTCAGCTTCCTCGACTTCCTCCGCGACGTCGGCAAGCACTTCACCGTCAATCAGATGGTCGCCAAAGAATCCGTCCGCGCCCGCATGGAAGACCGCGAGGTCGGCATCAGCTACACGGAATTCAGCTACATGCTCCTCCAGGCCTACGACTTCTACCACCTCGCACGCGTCCACGGCTGCGAACTCCAGATCGGCGGCAGCGACCAATGGGGCAACATCACCGCAGGCATGGACCTCGTCCGCAAAAAACTCGACCGCCGCGCATGGGGCCTGACACTCCCGCTCATCACCAAAGCCGACGGCACCAAATTCGGAAAAACCGAGGGCGGCACCGTCTGGCTCGACCCTCGCCGCACCAGCGTCTACAAATTCTACCAGTTCTGGATCCAGACCGACGACCGCGACGTCGTCCGCTACCTCAAATTCTTCACGTTCCTCTCCGCTGACGAGATCTCCTCGCTCGAACAGGACCACCTCGCCAACCCCGGCGGCCGCGCCGCCCACCGCGCCCTCGCCCGCGAGGTCACCTCTCTCATCCACGGCGAAGCCGCCTGCGCCGACGCCATGCGCGCCACCGAAATCCTCTTCGGCGCCCCACTCGACGGGCTCTCCGATGGCACGCTCGGCATCCTCGAATCCGAAATCCAGGGAGCCGTCGCCTCCGCCGCCGACTTCGCCTCAGGCATCCCCCTAACTGACGCCCTCGTCACCGCCGGCCTCTGCTCCAGCAAAGGTCAGGCCCGCAAAGACATCGAAGCCGGCGGCATCTACATCAACGGCACCCGCACCCAGGACACCGCCCGGCTCCTCTCCCCCGCCGACCTCCTCCACAACCGCGCCGCACTCCTCCGTAAAGGCAAACGCGCATGGGCCCTCCTCAGCCGTTCCTCCGACTGATCACCCCACCTTCGCAAGGATCGACGGCACCAGCTCAGGATCCCCATCCAGTGCGTCAAACCACGACGCATACCGCGGCTCCCAACCAGTCCCCCGCAAGCGCGCCGAACTCACGCGCTTGTGCGTCCAGCCACGCTTCCGCCCAGTCTCCGGCACCGCCTCCGGCGGCAGCGGCCGCCCGAACCTGACCGCCAATCGCTCGTAAATCTCCCGCTGCAGCAGCGGCCTCCGGTCACTCACGTTGTACAACCCACCGTGAAACACCCCGCCGTCCGGATGCTCCAGCAGATGCAGCACCGCCGCCGCCGCATCGTCCCGGTGAATCTGATTCACCCAACGCCCGTCAGGCGTCGCCGGCTCCTCGGTCCTCACATCAATCGCCGCCAGCCCATTCAGAAAATTCAGCAGCAGCACCGACCTCCCCGGTCCGTAAATCCCCGCCAGCCGCACCACCGCACCGCCCGCGCCTAACGTCTCCTCCTCGGTCTGACGCAGCACCCGGCCCGTCTCCCGCTCCGGCTCCGCCGCGCTCCCCTCCGTCACCTCCCCGCCATCAATCCCCGCATACACGCTCGTGCTAGACGTGTACAGCATCCGCCGCGCCCCCGGAAACGCCTCACGCAACCGCCGCATTCCCTCAAGGTACACCGTCCGGTACGCCTCCAACCCGCCTCCCTTCCCCCCGGCCGCACAATGCACCACACACGCATCCTCAGGCACCTCTCCCGCCACCCGCGCCAGCGATTCCCCATCCGTAAAATCCGCCGCCACCGCCGCAATCCCCATCAACCCTAACCGCCGCACCGTCTCCTCACTCTGACAAATCCCCAGCACTCGCCAGCCGCGTCCCAGCGCCAATCGCGCCAGCGCCGTCCCTAGATAACCGCATCCGGCTATCACCAGCACCCGCCCAGCCCTATCATCACACCCCACGCTCATTCCCGCACCGCAGCCCACTGCGCCCACTTGCCTGCCACATCCGCCGTCTTCGCGTCCGCCTCGTGAAACAACCAACGGTACCGCAATGTCAGGCTCTCCCCGAGCTTCACCACATGCTTCCCAGCCCCCTTAGGCGCCTTCTCGAAATCATGCAGCCCGAACGGATTCGCCGCAATCAACCCGTAATCCCGAGCATGCCACGTCGTCGGATGCCGCAGGTTCCCAGGATGATCAAAACACGCAATCCCCACCACCTTGCCATCCACCGGCCCCCAGTAATCCACCCACTTCGCATGCCGCCCCCAGATCGCTCCGCCACTCTCCCCCTCACTGTTCACACACTGTCCCTTCGCCACCGAACCCTTCAGATTCAACGCCGGATGGCTCCGCAATCCCATCGTCCCTTCCTTCGTGTCCCCGAACGTCACCTCCCCCTCGCTCGCCTTGATCGTCACCGCATAATCAATAAACCGCGACGTCCCCTCAGTCCCGCACGTGATCACCGTCGCCGACGTGCACACCCGCCCGCCATCAGGCTTCAGCCATTCCTCCTCCGTCCGAATCGTCACCTTCGATGTGTCACCTCCCCCTGACATCTCCACCACCGGAACCTTCGTCACCACAATCTTCCCCGCGTCCGCCCCCTCTTTCCAGAAATCCACGCCGTTCACATCCCCGTGATTGAACCAGATCGACTTGTGATGCGGATGATCCTGCTCCTCGCCCGCCGCCGCCGCCTCCAAGGGCCAATGACGCGTCATCGCCACTCCCCCAGGCCCGATCACCGGATACACCACCGGCTTAGCATGCCCGCGATAAATCAACCCGGCAAACGGCTTGCCGTCCAGCGTCACCGCCACCGTCCCCTTCACATCATCCGTCACCGCCACAAGATCACCAGCCATCCCCGTCAGAGGCATCGCCGCCAGCATCATCAACACTCGGGCCTTCATCGCAGTCATTTCTTCTGATTCATCAATGACACAGCCCGCGCCCGCGGCTCTCCACCGCAGGCGCAGGCCGTCACAATATCACTTATCGGCAGGTGCCGCAGGCGCCGCCGGTGCCGCTTCGGCCTCAGGCTGCGTCATCGCCTCACGTCGCAACTCCAGACGCGCCAGCGCCGTCCGCTCGGACTTCAATTCGTTGTACCGCGCAAACAACGACTGGAAATCACGCCGCGCATTCGCCGCAATCTCATTGATCAGATCCTCAAGCCTCTGCGCTTCCTTCCGCCCGATCGGTGTCGCCGTCTCCGCACGACTCGATCCCACCTCCTCCATCTGCTCGTAACGCTGCTGCTTCAGCACCTTCACCCGGTCAATCTCCGCCTGCACCTCCTGCTTCGCTGCCTCACCCTTCGCCGCCGCCAGCTTGTTCTTCAGATTCCGCTCCTGCACATCCAGACGCGCTAGCGACTTCGAAAGCCCATCGATGATCTCCTTCGTCGCCGCATCCGTCTGCCGCGTCGCCTTCTTATTCTGATCATAATCAGGATTCCGCCGGATATTCACCCCGTTCACCCCGCCGCGCCACCCATACCCGTCCCAACCGTTGCTGTCCTGCAGATACTGCTCGTACTCCTTGTGGCTGTCCATGCTCAGCGCCAGATCCACAATCCCCTCGATCCGCTTGTTGATCCGATCGTCAAACGCCGACCGGTCCTTGAACAGATCCTCACGCTCGAACTTGTTCTTCGACGTCCGCAGGGTCTCGGAAACCGTCGCCCGCTTCTGATCATAATACAGCGCCGCCTTCTCCAGCTTCTCCATCACCGCGCGCTTCAAACGCGCCACCGCCGTGTTCGATTCCTTGCTGTCCGTCACCCGTTTCAGCATCTCCTGCGCATCGTTGATCGCCGTCTCAATCGCTCCGTCCAGCTCGACAATCTGATTCACCAGTGCCGTCACGCGCACCTGCCGCGCCGCAATCTGCCGGTCCAGCGCCGCCACCGCAGCCGCGTTGTCCCCGGCCACCGCAGGCGCAGCCGTTTTGTCAGCCGCGGGAGCCGCAGCAGCACCTTCCGCCGCAGGCGCAGCAGGAGTTTGTGCAGGTGCCGCCGCAGCAGCAGGCGCTTCCTGGGCACCGGCCGCCGTGGCCGCCAGCAATGATGCAAGCAGTATCGTTTTCATATCAGTATATTGGGGGGGGTAATTCTCAGTTTCTGTCAGGCAGGACGCTCTCAGCGCCCCATGATCTTGTTCCACCACATGTCGTAACGCTCGTCCCGCGCCTCGTCGCGGATCTTGCGCCGCTCAATGCGCTCGGCATACGTGTCATTCCGTCGCTTCATCCGATCCTCGAAGTCCGCGCGCGTCTCCATCGACTCGGTGAACGCACACGCCCCAGGCAGCATCGCTCCAGCCGCCACAAGGGCCCTCAATCCTGTCGCTCGCAGCTCCACAGCTTCAGCGGGCCTTCAACCCGGGAAAGTTGTTCGTCGAATTCGCACTGAACATGTCGCCGTACTTCTCCGACTCCCCACGGTCGATCATCCCATCCTTGTTCGTGTCAATCGTCGCAAACAACTCGTTGAACACGCCCTTCCGCTGCACCGCCGCCAATCCCTCCTCCGGCGACACAAACCCGTCACCATTCGTGTCGATCTTCTTGAACGTCGCCATGTCCGCAGTCGGATCCGACGCCTTCCATTCCTCAAACGACACCTTCCCGTCACGGTTCGTGTCATACCGGTTGAACGTCCACTTAGCCATGTAGGCCTCGAACTCTTCCTTCGAAACCTTGCCGTTGCCGTTCGCATCGGCAATGTCAAACGGCGCAGCCGTCGGCTTGGTCGTGGCGCACGAAGCAAACAGTCCAGCAGCGGCAAAAACAGAGAGGTGGCGGAGCGTCATATGAAAATGGTATTCTGATGTCCCTCCCGCTACAGCCGCACTGCCGCGCGGGCCAGGGAAAAGATGCACACTCTCCCCACCCCCCAGCCCTCGCGAACCGTTTGCTTTTCACGCCGCCCGGGTCTATCCCCGTCGCCCTTCAATTTCCACAACTCACCGCCAACCTCCCCCCACCACCATGCCCAAACAAACCATTCGCGACCTCGACCTCTCAGGAAAACGCGTGCTGGTGCGCGTCGACTTCAATGTCCCCCTCGATGATAAGGACGGCACCATGGTCATCACGGACGATACCCGCATCCGCGAAACCCTCCCGACCATCAACGCCCTCACCGCCGCCGGCGCCAAAGTCATCCTCTGCAGCCACCTCGGCCGCCCCAAAGGCTCCCGCGACCCCAAACAATCCCTCGCCCCGGTCGCCCCGGCCCTCGCCGCCATGATCGGCAATCCCGTCGCCTTCGCCAATGATTGCGTCGGCCCGGAAGCCGAAGCCATGGCCGCCGCCCTCGCCCCCGGCCACGTCCTCCTCCTCGAAAACACCCGCTTCCACGCCGGCGAAGAACTCAACGACGCCTCCCTCGCCAAGGGCCTCGCCGCCCTCGCCGATGTCTTCGTCAATGACGCCTTCGGCTCCGCCCACCGCGCCCACTCCTCCACCGCCGGCGTCGCCGACTACCTCCCAGCTGTCTCCGGGCTCCTCATGGAAAAGGAACTCGCCTACCTCCACGACGAACTCGAAAACCCAACCCGTCCCTTCGTCGTCATCCTCGGCGGTGCCAAGGTCAGTGACAAAATCGCCGTCATCAACCGCCTCCTCGAAAAGGCCGACACCATCATCATCGGCGGCGGGATGGCCTACACCTTCCGCAAGCTCGTCCAGGGCATCAGCCTCGGCCGCAGTCTCTACAAACCAGAATGGGAACCCATCGCCCAGGCCGCCCTCGATAAGGCCAAAGCCCGCGGCGTCAAAATCCTCATCCCAGTCGACGCCGTCATCACCGACGCCTTCGACTTCGATGCCAAAAAACTCGGCGCCATCCGCACCACCGGGGTCAACGAAAACATCCCCGACGGCTGGGAAGGCGTCGACATCGGCCCCGAAAGCGTCAAGCTCTTCAGCGCCGAAATCGCCTCCGCCAAAACCGTCATCTGGAACGGCCCCATGGGCGTCTTCGAAATCAAGGAAGCCTCCAAAGGCACCTTCGACATGGCCCACGCCATCGCCGCCAATTCCTCCGCCACAACCATCATCGGCGGCGGCGACAGCGTCAAAGCCGTCAAAAAAGCCGGCGTCGGCGACAAGGTCACCTTCATCTCCACCGGCGGCGGCGCCAGCCTCGAACTCCTCGAAGGCAAGGTCCTCCCAGGCGTCGCCTGTCTCCTCGACAAGTAATCCACGCGCCCTGACCCGCGCGCATTCACATTCTAACACCTTTCAACACCACCACTCCCATGCGTAAACCCATCGTCGCCGCCAACTGGAAAATGCACAAGACGCCCTCCGAAACCGAGGACTTCCTCCGCGGCTTCGTCGTCCTCGCCAAAGCCGGCGAACCAGTCGACATCGTCATCGCCCCGCCCTCCATCAGCCTCGCCGCTGCCTCCGCTGCCCTGACCCAGCACGACAGCATCAAGCTCGCCGCACAGAACATGCACTATGAGCAGTCCGGTGCCTTCACCGGCGAAATCAGCCCGCTCATGCTGCGCGAAATGCTCATCCATTACGTCATCCTCGGCCACAGCGAACGCCGCGCCATCTTCGGCGAAACCGACGAAATCATCAACCGCAAGGTCCTCGCCGCTCACCAGTTCAACATCAAACCCATCCTCTGCGTCGGCGAAACCCTCGACGAACGCGACGCCGGTCGTCTCGAAGAGGTCCTCACCACTCAACTCAAAGGCGGTCTCGCTGGGGTCTCCGCTGACCAGATGATCAACACCGTCCTCGCCTACGAACCAGTCTGGGCCATCGGTACCGGCCGCACCGCTTCCTCCGCCCAAGCCCAGGAAGCTCACGCCTTCATCCGCTCGGTCCTCGCCAACCTCTACGACCCCGAAACCGCTCGCCGCGTCCGCATCCAGTACGGCGGTTCCGTCAAACCAGGTAACATGGAAGAACTCGCCATGCAGCCAGACGTCGACGGCGCTCTCGTCGGCGGCGCCAGTCTCGAAAGCGGCTCGTTCTGGGAAATCTGCCGCGCCGCCGCCGCAGGTGCCACCCGCAAAGCCTCCGCCTGACCACCACTACACCCCCTGCCCGCCAGTCGCCGATTCATCTCAGATGCGGTGATTTCTGTTTGCACGCAGCATGGCACAGGTTCAGGAAACAACAGAACCCCCGATCCATATGAGCGCGACCAGAGTCAAAACCATCACCGCCGCCATGCGCGGCAATCCCGACTGGCAGGCAGTCCTCGACCTTATCCTCAAGGAATTCAACTGCCAGACAGGTACGCTCCACAAATGGCATGACCTCCATGCCATGCTCGAACTCATCTGCCATCGCGGCATCCCCCGCGAACTCATGGACAAAATCGAACGCATCCCCATGGGTAAAGGCATCGCAGGCGCAGCCGCAGAACGCATGGAACCAGTCTCCATGTGCAACCTCCAGACCGACACCACAGGCGTCGCTCGCCCCAAAGCCAAAAAAACCAGCGTCGGCGGCAACATCGCCGTCCCCATCGACATGGGCGGTCTCCTCATGGGCACTCTCGGCATCGGTAAACTCGAACCCTACGAGTTCACCCCCGAAGAAACCAAGGACCTCCTCCAGATCGCTGCCCAGATCGCTGACCACTGGGTCGGCTGACCAGCCACCCACCCGATGAATCGGCGCGCGTTCCTCGCCTCGGCCACCGGCTTCGCCGCAGCCAACATCGAGGCCGCGCCCGATCATCAGTCCATCACCCTCCGCGAAGCCGACGGAGCCATCCACTTCCTCGTCGGCTCCCACCCGCTCTGCTCCTATCAAGCCCAGCCGGGCCCGCTCCCAAAAGGCGTCGACCCAGCCTACGCCCGCGGCGGCTACCTGACTAACATCCACTCTCCCTCCGGGCTCCTCGTCTCCGACGACTTCCCCCCAGACCACCTCCACCACCACGGCGTCTGGTCCGCATGGACCAAATGCCGCTGGCAGGACCGCGACACCGACTTCTGGAACATGGGCCAGAAAAAAGGCCGCGTGGACTACGTCAGCCACACCGCCCCTGTCCTGAAAGACGGCCGCGCCTCCCTCTCCGCACGCCACCGCTACACCGATCTCACCAGCGGTCAGCCCAACCCTGTCCTCGACGAATCATGGTCGCTCGAAATCGGCAGTCTCGGACCCCACCCGGCCGCCATCGACCTCTCCATCTCCCAAACCATCGTCGGCAACGACCCGCTCTCGC
>CANHUG010000081.1 GCA_947462995.1 Verrucomicrobiales bacterium
CGCTGCGCCGGACGGCGAAGCCGAAGCTTGCGGCGGCTGGTTCGTAGGATCATCTGGGATTTTCAGCAATGGCGGTGCGTGTCCGGGAGCGGGCATGCGCCGCTTTTGTTTGGCGCGGGGATGGCCGTGGGTGAGTGATTGTGGGATGATGGGCTGAGCTGCGTTGAGTGAGAATTGCGGGACTTATGGATTACGCGACGCTGATTGAGAGGAAGCGACTGCGGCTGGCGGAGCTGGAGGTGGGGATTGCTGCGCCTGATTTTTTCAATGATCCGAAGCGTGCGGGGGATTTGACGCGGGAGCATGCGTCGATCCGGAAGTTGCTGGGGATGTGGGAGGAATACGGGCAGACGGTGCGGGAGCTGGGGGAGAGTGCGGAGTTGGCGAAGGGGGAGGATGAGGAGATGGCGGCGATGGCGGCGGAGGAGTTGCCGGTGCTGGAGGCGCGTATGGCGGGGTTGTCGGTGGAGATTCAGTATGCGTTGCTGCCGAGGGATCCGAGTGAGGATCGGGATGCGCTGGTGGAGATTCGGGCGGGGACTGGCGGGGATGAGGCGGCGATTTTTGCGGGGGATCTGATGCGGATGTACATCCGGTATGCGGAGGGTCGGGGATGGAAGGTGGAGCCGATGGATGCGAGTGCGTCGGATGCTGGGGGGTATCGGGAGGTGATTTTCAAGGTGACTGGGGAGGAAGTGTTCCGGTGGTTGAAGTATGAGAGCGGGGTGCATCGGGTGCAGCGGGTGCCGGCGACGGAGGCGCAGGGGAGGATTCACACGTCGACGGCGACGGTGGCGGTGCTGCCGGAGGCGGAGGAGGTGGATGTGGAGATTCGGGCGGACGACATCCGGGTGGAGGTGTGCCGTGCGAGCGGGAGTGGCGGGCAGGGGGTGAACACGACGGATTCGGCGGTGCAGATCATGCATTTGCCGACGGGACTGATTGTGAGGTGTCAGGACGGGCGGAGTCAGATCAAGAACAAGGAGAAGGCGATGACGGTGCTGCGGTCGCGGTTGCTGGAGCGTCGGCAGACGGAGGAGGCTGCGAAGTATTCGGCGCACCGGAAGAGTCTGATCGGGAGCGGGGGACGGGAGGAGAAGGTGCGGACGTACAATTATCCGCAGAACCGGGTGACGGATCACCGGATCAACGTGACGCTGTATCATCTGCCGGCGTTCATGGACGGGGATCTGGAGGACATGATCGGGGCGCTGCAGAAGAGTGAGATGGAGGAACGGATGGCGGAGGCGGGGATGGTTTGAGAGCCTGCTTGCGGTGGCGGCGAGGCGGGTGGAGCGGAGGGGGATGAACGAGCAAGTGATTGCGGACGGGATGGACGCGGCGGCGTTGCGGCGGCTGACGGCGGCATTTTACCGTCGGGTGCGGGAGGATGATCTGATCGGGCCGATGTATCCTGAGGGGGATTGGGAGGGAGCGGAGATGCGGCTGGCGGATTTTCTGTGTTTCCGGCTGCTTGGGGAGATGAAGTACATTGAGGAGCGTGGGCATCCGAGGTTGCGGATGAGGCATGTGGGATTTGCGATCGGGGTGGCGGAGCGGGACCGGTGGCTGGAGTTGATGGGGGCGGCGATGGAGGAATGCGAGGTGGCGGAGGAGGTGCGGGTGGAGCTGAGGGCATTTTTCGGGCAGGTGGCGGATTTCATGAGGAATCGACCGGAGCCCGGGGTATGAGTGGGTGTTGAGGACGATGAATGCCGGGGGATTTTCACTGAACCTAGCGTTGCCGGATTTGTGGCAGCAGGAAGCTGTGCGGGCGTTGCGCGGGGGGAGTGATGTGGTGGTAGATGCGCCGACGGGGGCTGGGAAGACGTGGATTTTCGAGTTGCTGGTGAAGGGCGGGTGGAAAGGACAGGCTGTGTTCACGGTGCCGACGCGGGCGCTGGCGAACGACAAGCGATTGGAGTGGCAGCGGCAGGGATGGAATGCGGGGATTGTGACGGGTGATGTTTCGGAGAATGCGGGGGCACCGGTGGTGGTGGCGACGCTGGAGACCCAGCGGGAGCGATTGCTGCGGGGGGACGGGCCGACGTTGCTAGTGATTGATGAGTATCAGATGCTGGGGGATCCGGTGCGCGGGGCATGTTATGAGCTGGCGGTGGCGCTGGCCCCGGCGACGACGCGGCTGTTGTTGTTGAGCGGGAGTGTGGGGAATGCGCGGGAGGTGGTGGAGTGGATGCGGCGGCTGGGGCGAAAGGTGGAACTGGTGTCGGTGCGGGATCGTCCGGTGCCGCTGGAGGAGATGCCGGTGGAGCAGCTGCCGCGGCAGGTTCCCAAGCAGATCACGGGGTTCTGGCCGCGGCTGGCGGCGGGGGTGTTGTTGTCAGGGTTGGGGCCGCTGCTGGTGTTTGCGCCGCGGCGGAAGGATGCGGAGGCGATTGCGCGGCGGATTGCGGTTTCGGTGCCGACGCCGGATCCGTTAGTGCTGACGAAGGAGCAGGAGAGGATCCTGGGGGCGGACTATGCGGCCTTGCTGAGACAGCGGGTGGCTTGTCACCACAGCGGGATGAGTTATCAGCAGCGGGCGGGGATCATCGAGCCGCTGGCGAAGGCCGGGCAGTTGCGGGTGATTGCGGCGACGACGGGGCTGGCGGCGGGGATTAATTTTTCGATGCGGTCGGTGATTGTGGCGGAGACGGTGTACTTTGACGGACGGAGGGAGCGGCAGATTGCGCCGGATGAACTGCTGCAGATGTTTGGCAGGGCGGGGAGGCGGGGACTGGATGAGATTGGTTATGTGATCAGTGCGGCGCGGACGCCGCGATTGAGTGATGCGTCGCCGCGCGCGTTGCGGCGGAGCAATCAGATTGACTGGCCGGTGCTGCTGCGGGTGATGGAGCGGGCGGCGGCGCGTGGGGAGGCAGCGTTTCCGGCGGCGGCGGCGTTCTGCGAGCAATTGTTCAGCCGGCAGAAGATTGTGCTGGGTTTTGAGAAGGCGGTGCCGGGGGCGGTGGTGCCGGTGGGTGGTGCGCCGACGAATCTGTTTGGGCTTCAGCCGACGCGGCGGGAGGTCAGGAACGCGGCGGGGGAGTGGGAGACGATGAGGAAGGAGAGGGTGGGGACGGCGGCGCTGGGAACGGCTGTGGTGTGGCGGGAGGGGAAGGCGGTGCGGGCGACGGGAGACCTGGAGTTCATGACGACGACGTTCCGGATCGGTCGGGTGTGTCGATTGGCTAGTGCGGATGGGCAGGTGACGTATGGTCGGGAGATGGCGGTGGCGGTAGCGAGGGAGACGGGGATGTTTTCGCTGACGAAGCCTGCGGCGAGAATGATTGGGGAACGGGCGGGCGGGGAGTGGAGCGAGGCGGAGATCGGGGAGAAGGTGGTGCCGCGGTTGGCGGGGCAATTGGAGGGCGGAGTGGTGGCGGGACTGGTGCGGCGCGGGGAAGTGCTGGCATTGCTGATTGATTACGGGGCGCTGGAATGGCCGGTGTATGCGGATGCGTCTGGCGCGCGATTGGTTGGGCCTGAGGAACGTGTGGTGACGGAGGAACGGGATGCGGAGTTTGCAGGGGCCGGAGGGATGACGACGGCGGCGAGTCATACGGCAGTGTATGCGTGGCGGAAGTTAGGATTGGTGACGGAGGACGGGACGCCGACACGGCGGGGTCGGGTGTTCAGCTTGTTCAGCGGGGGCGAGGGACTGGCGGTGGCGGCGGCGCTGGAGGACGGGACGTATGTTGTGGAGGAATTAGTGAGAGATCTGGCGAATGTGCGGGGCGGGCACCGGTTTGGTGAAACGGGGAGCGGTGGTGCGAGCGAGCGGCTCGCATTGGTGTGCCTGCAGACGTACGGTGCGGCGAATTATGAAGGGTATCTTGATGCGGGGTTGCCGACGGGGTACGGGGAAGGGACGGCGGAGGCGCTGGGGTGCTGGCTGGAGGGTCGGGCGGTGGTTAGTCAGGGGGACGGAGTGGTGGTGGGGAATGGCGACATGGAGCGTGCGTTTACGGAGTGGGTCAGCCTGCTGCGGCAGATTGTGCACGGGCCGGATGCGGGGTGGGATCGGTGGCGGGCGCTGCAGGAGGCGTGCCGGAAGGAGTTGGCGGTGCGGGAGCGATTGCTGCCGTCGCGGGAACTGCCGGTGGTGCCGGCGATACAGTTAGGGCATGTGCCGCGGCACCAGCAGGTGGCGTTGTGAGGGTGGTGAAGGGTGGTGAAGGGCGGTCAGCGGTGGACGGCGCGGATTCTGGTGAACGGTGGAGGGTTGGGGGTGGACCAGAGGAGCGTGCGGGTGGTGGGGTCGGGCCGGGATTCGCCTGCGAAGATCCATGGGGAGGGCGGGGACCATGGACCGGATGGGGCGGGGGCGGCTTCCGGGGAGAAGATGGCGTCGTCGCGGCCCGGGGGGCCTGACAATTCGAGGAGGTAGCCGGAGGAAGTGCGGCGGAGGACGGGAGGCGAGGGGAAGGCGTAGTCGGGCCATGCGGTGGCGGGGCCGGAGAAGGGGATGTGGTCGGAGGTGCCGGGGGAACCGCCGGTGGCGACGCTGGTGCGCCATGATTCGGGGGAACTGCCGATGGTGTTAGCGATGCGGGTGAGACTCCAGCCGCCGCCGTCGGCTGCGGTGGGCCACGGGGCGTTGTCGTTCCATGAGACGGAGGCGATGACGGCGGAGGGAGATGTCAGGGTGACGGTGCCGCCGCTGTCGGAGAGGTTGCCGGAGAAGGAAGCGGCGACGGGGGTGGAGGGACCGTAGCGGAGGAGGAAGGCGTCGCGGTTGGCGGCGAGGACGAGATGTTCGCCGGGGTTGATGGACCAGCGGGTGGCGTCGGAGAAGGGGAGGGAGACATCGCCGGAGAGGGAGGCGTCGGCGAGACTGAGGCGGAGCGGGCCGGGGTTGAAGAGTTCGAGGAATTCGAAGTCGGAGCGGGAGAAGCCGGCGGCGGATTCCGAGATGGAGGGCGGGGCGGGGTGGTAGTGGATTTCCGAGAAGACGAGACTGTCGGAGGTGGCGGGGAGGGCGTTGACGGCGAAGACGGCGGAGAGTGGGCCGCTCCATGTGGTGCCGTTGCGGGAGCGGGCGGTGATCCTGACATCTTCCGAGAGTGTGAGGCTGGCGTCGGAGGAAGCGGCGGGAGCGGGGTTGCCGCCGGGGAGACGGGGGTCGCCGGATGAGGACCAGAGGAGGGCGGAGGGAGATGTCAGGGTGATGGTGGTGCCGGAGGGGAACGAGCCGCCGGGCGGGGAGATGGAGGGAGGGATGGGGAACTGGGCGTCGAAGAAGGCAGCGCGGCCGTGGAGCCATGATTTCATGGAGTCGAGCCGGGAGGTCCATGCGGCGGCGGAGGGGATGCCCTGGGCGACGGCTTTGGCGGGAGTGATTTCGGCGGCCTGGCGGTCGATGATGGCGTCGATGGCGGCGTCGGAGAGGCCGGTGCGGCGCCATGTTGACCAGATGTCGGTGTAGCGCTGGGCGAAGTCGGGGTCGGCGAAGAGGCGTGGGAACCAGAGTTGGTCGCGGCGGTACCATGGGGCGGAGTCGGGCTGGCCCTGGACGAAGTAGCCGCCGAAGTTGACATCCCAGACTGGACCCATGCGGAGCTTGCGGTCATTGCCGAGCCATGGGTAGAGACTGAGGCGGAGGGCGTCGGAGTGGCGGATGAGATTGTGGAGGAGATAGCCGGAAGCCCAGTCGTTCTCGACGAGGTAGCGGCGCCAGCCGAAGACGGGGTCGCGCCAGACGGCGTCGTTGTAGAGGGAGTTTTCGAAGGAGGAGAACCAGAGTTCGAGGGAGGCGCGCTGTGTTTGGGAGATGGAGTCGCCGGAGGGTTGGTCGAAGTTGATGAAGGCGTTAGGGAAAGAAGGGAGATCGTCGCCGCGGACGGGGGTGGTATTGGGAGGAGACTGGAGGATGCGGTCGGGGCCGGCGGTGTGGAAGAACTGCGGGGTGGTGGCACCGTTAGGAGAGGGCCAGCCGGAGACGGGCTGGGGGTCCATGCGGTTGATGGAGAGGAGCGCGCCGCCGCGGCTGCCGTCCGAGGAGAGACGGTCGAAGTCGAGCCGTTCTGGGCCGCGGGAGACCTTTTCGAGGAGGGCGTAGATGCCGCGGCGGTCGGCTAGGGACATGATGCCGCCGTCTTCGTTGATGAAGGTTTCGGTGAAGCGGAAGCGTGCGGCCCAGCGGCCGAGAGAGCGGCTGAGGTCGTAGGCGAACGTATTGAAGAGCATGGTGGGGTCGCGGAAGTCGCCGCCGGTGGGGTCCGGGTAGTAGAGGGCGAATTCGTCGTTAGGCGGGAGGCCGAGAGGGGAGGCGTCGGAGACGAGGCCATCGGGACCGAGCGGGTGGACGCTGTAGGGTTTCTGGGCCCATGAGGTGGAGACGGCTCCCCGGGTGCGGATGCCGATGAGGCCGGAGGACTGGGGCGGGCTGGAGGCGGAGGCGGTGGTATTGCCAGGGGATGAGCGTTCGATGAGGATCCATGCGGCCTGCTGGAGGGGGGCCTGGCGGATGTTGCTGCCGTCGCTGGACCAGCCTTTCGAGGGAATGGTGCCCTGGCCGAAGTTGTCGATGAAGAGGAGAGGGAGCGGGGATTGGTAGGCGGCGAGTTCCGGGGAGACGCGGATCCACGAGGCGGTGGCTGGGGAACTGGTGAGGGTGCCGGATTGGGCGACGGTGCGGAGCCGGGTGGAATTTGTGAGGACGATCGGTGAGGAGTAGATCGGGGAGAGGCCGGGCTGGGGCGGGGAGCCGTCGAGCGTGTAGTAGATGGTGGCTCCGGCGGGTTGGGAGAGCGTGACGGAGATCGGGTTGGTGAAGAGAGCAGAGGGCGGGCTGATGGTGACCGGGGCGACGGGAGGTGATGGGATGTTAGGTGCGCCCGGTGAGGGTTGCGTCATGAATTGGGGTGAGGGCGGGCCGGGGAGGAAGCCGAAGGAGACGTCGGGCGACTGCGGAGGGAAGGCCGGGGCGAAGACGGTGAGAGGGGAACCTTGATAGGAGAGGGCGAGGAATTCGCCGGCGGCGTCGAGGCGGAAGCTGGTGTGCCATGGGCCGCCGGGCGGGCGCCGGTCTTTGCCAGAGGCGAAGATGACGCGGTAGGTGCCTGGTTCCATGTCGACGGGCGGGAGTGGCCAGCGCTGGGGGTCGGCGGGGTTGTCTGAGAGGGAAAGACCGGCGAGCGAGATGGTTTCGGTGCCGGAGTTGTGGAGTTCGATCCAGTCGCTGCGGTCGCCGTCGTCGTCGCGGATGCCGTTCTGGTTTGAGGCGAGGAATTCGGAGAGGATGACTGGGGGAGCGGCGGTGGAGAGGGCGGTGAGGGCCAATGCAGACGCGGCGGCGGCGCAGAGTGGAAACGATTGCCATGGGGTGCGTCGCATGGGAGCATGGTGTCATGCCCGAGATGAAAACGAAATGGAATTTCCGACCGCTGGTGGCGTTGGTGCCGATGGGATTGCTGGTGGCGTGTGCGGATGTTGGTCCGGGGTATTACGGTGGTGGTTATGGAGGAGGGTATGGAGGATATGGAGGCGGGTATGGCGGGGGGCTTTATGGCGGTGGGTCGTGGTGGGGAGGCGGGTTCAATGGATGGGGTTATGGCGGGCGGGGAGTGTGCCGGGTGTGCGGGTACAATCCTTGTCGTTGCCGGCATGATCGGGGTGATCAGCGGGATGATCGCCGGGATGATCGCGATGATCGGCGGGAGCAGGGGAGATCTGGAAGTTCCGGAGGTTCTGGTGGGGGGACGGCGTACAGATTGAAGGAAGCGGAGCGGGATGAGCCTGAGGGGTGGCACAGCCGGAAGTGGTTTGAGGATCGGGGGTATAAGTTTTCGCGGAACACGTGGGAGAACCGGGATGGGCGGACGGTTCAGGGGTCGGAGATCCGGAAGAGTGGCGGGGAGAGTGAGCGGCGGAAGGAGACGGTGAGTGAGCAGCGTGGCGGGGGGCGTTCCAGTGGGGCGAGCCGTGGGAGTGACGGGGGCGGGGGGCGTTCGAGTGGGGGCAGTCGTGGGGGTGGCGGGGGTTCCGATCGGGGATCCGACCGGGGATCGGGGGGGAGTCGGGAGCGATCCGGGGGCGGGAAGGGGAAGGACTGAGGGAGGATTGAGGGCGAGGGAGGGTGATGATGGGGTTGTGAGTTTCCAGTTGCCCGGGAGGGCCGTCGCGGCATGAATGGGCGGCTTATGGCCATCATCATCGAAATGCCGAAGCTCAGTGACACCATGACCGAGGGAACCCTCGTGCGCTGGTTGAAGAAAGAAGGGGACAAGGTCCGGACTGGGGATGTGCTGGCGGAGGTGGAGACGGACAAGGCGACGATGGAGATGGCGGCGGATGACGAGGGCATTCTCGGGAAGATTTATGTGCCGGCCGGTTCGAAGGCTGGGTTGGGGGTAGCGCTGGCGGTGCTGGTGGAGGAAGGTGAGGCGGTGCCGGATGCTCCGACGGCGAAGGTGCCGGCGGCTCCTGCGGCGGCTGCTGGTGGGGCTCCTGCGGCGGCGGCTCCGCGCGGGCCGGGGGCGAAGGCTTCAGGCGGGAGTGCGGCTGGCGGTGCTGGTGGCCGGGTGAAGGCGTCGCCATTGGCGAAGAAGCTGGCTGCGGAACGCGGCGTGGATTTGCGGACTTTGGCGGGGAGCGGGCCGGGGGGAAGGATTGTGCGTGCGGACGTGTTGGGGGCTCCGGTGGGTGGTCCAGCGGCGGGCGCGGCGAAGCCGGTGCAGACGATTCGGCCGGTGGCTGGTCCTGACGACACGCGGATTCCGCTGACGGGGATGCGGACGATCATTGCGGAGCGGCTGCTGATGAGCAAGACGCAGATCCCGCACTTCTATCTGAACATTGAAGTCGATGCGGGGCCGATCATGGCGTTGCGTCAGGAAATCAATGCGGGGACGGAGAAGAGCGGCGGGAACAAGTACACGGTGAATGATTTCATTCTGAAGGCCGTGGCGGCGGCGGCGGCGCAGGTGCCGGCGGTGAATGCGTCGTTTGACGGGGATTCGATCGTGCAGTTTGCGGCGGTGAATTTGAGTGTGGCGGTGGCGGTGGAGGACGGGTTGGTGACGCCGGTGCTGCGGAATGCGGACAAGAAGTCGCTGCTGGAGGTCAGCACGGCGGTGAAGGATTTTGCGGCGCGGGCGAAGGGCAAGAAGCTGTCGCCGGATGAGTTTGCGGGCGGGACGATCACGGTGTCGAACCTCGGGGCGTACGGGATTGACAATTTCGATGCGATCATCAATCCGCCGCAGGCGGCGATTCTGTCGATCGGGGCGGCCAAGAAGGTGCCGGTGGTGAACGCGAAGGGGGAGATCACGGTGGGTAACCGGATGTGGGTGGGGATGAGCTGCGATCACCGGGTGGTGGACGGAGCGGTGGGGGCGACGTACCTTGCGGCGCTGAAGAAGCTCCTCGAGAATCCGGCGTTGATGCTGGTCTGAGGATTAACCTGACACATTTTTACGGCGATGGATTTCAGCAAGATTCTCAAGCAGGCGCAGCGTGCGCAGCAGGACATGCAGCGTGTGCAGGCCGGGTTGGCTCAGCAGACGGTGGAAGGAGCGGCGGCGGGTGGGAAGGTGACGGTGACGGCGACGGCTGCCGGGGATATTCAAGCGATCCGGATTGATCCGTCGGTGGTGGACCCTGCGGACGTGGAGATTCTGGAGGATCTGGTGCTGGCGGCGGTGCGTCAGGCGCTCGATGCAGGCCGGAAGCTGGCGGAGGGGGAGATGAAGAAGGTGACGGCGGGGATGGGATTGCCGCCGGGGATGGGGTTCTGAGGGGGGGATGGAATGGATTGATGGGTGGGGGTAGGCAGGTGGGTGGATGTCGGATTCGGGAAGCTGACGAAGTTTGTGGACTTGTCAGGCTCTGGCTGTTTGTTGTTGTTGTGGATGGCGGGCAATGCCTCGTTGGATGGAGCGGGGGCTGAAGGATACAGCGACACAATGGTTCGGGTCGCCCGAAAGATTGGGGACAAGGCGATTGGCGAGGCTGCGCGAAGACTGGATCGGGCGTCGGTTGCAGCGGTTCGCGACGCGTTTCTGTTTGAGTATGGCGGGGACGGTGGAGAGGAGGCGGCAGCAGAGGCAGTCCGGCGGGATTTTCCGACGCTTTGGTCCGTTCTGGCCGACGTTACGGGTGAGAAGGCCGGAGTTGATCAATCTGGTGCGGCTCCGGAGTCTGAGGGTGATGGCAAGCCGAAGCGGAAGGAGGGTTCGCGGTAGGCGGGGGAGTGATGGGACTTTTGGCGGCCATGCTTCCGCTGAGCGGGGCACCGAGAGATCGTGGTGTTGATTCCGTCGGTGAGTGCATCGGTGAATGGAATGGTGGCGATGGACCGACCTGTGGAAGTGAGGTGCGGCGAAGGCCAATGACGGGACCATTGGGAACTCGATCTGGCTGAAGCTGTGTCCAGCTACAATTGGACAGGGCACTGAAAGTCCTGGTGCTTCGTCTCGCCGTGATTGAAGGCGATGGGTCAGACCAGGTTGTAGTTGCAGACGGGTGTCGGGATGAAGAAGGTATTCGGCAGCTTGGGATTGAAGACCACCTCGGCGCGCAGGATGGATGCTTTCGTTGTTACTTGAAGGGGTTCACCACCCGGATGCCACCGTATTCCTGCCCGCTGTTGAGGTCCTCCGAATACAGCGTATGACAACCAAGCTCCTCAGCTGCCGAAATGATCGCTGCGTCCCAATAGGAGATTTTGTAGCGTTTGGCAGCCCGGGTGGCACGAAGCACAAGGTTGGGAGTGATCGGCAACGTGGTGCGGCGTGCCAGCCATTCGAGGTTTTCCAGAGCCACTTCCAGAGAAATCCCCAATCGTTCCCTTGTATAGGCCACAGCAAAGTACTCCTGCATCACCTGAGCCGAGAATCCGAGCCCGGGCATCCGCAGCAGATCCAAGGCGACTTTGCGTTTGGCCTGATCGTCCGGATGCTGCGAACCGGCATACAGCAGAACGTTAGAGTCGATGAAGTATTGGGCGGTCATAAATTTCGTGACGGTGCACCTTGCCCACGGGCGAGTCGAAATTGTTGCCGCGCGAGAATGCCGCGACAAAAGCCTCGGTGTCATCGGCGGGAACATCTTCACGCAAGACGGTTTCCAGTCCCTCGATGATCAGATTCTTGATGGTAGTGCGACGGCGAACTGCGGCGATCTTGGTGCGCTCCAGAATGCTGTCGGGGATATCGACGGTTGTTTTCATCGGGCAATAAATACGTGAATATGGTTTTATGTCAACTGGCGAGGCCTACACGACGAGTTGATGTTATGGTGGGGCGTGTGTCGGTCGTTTTGCTGAAGAAGATCGGCGGGCGACTGGGGGTGTCGGGGTCGGAGGCTGAATTATTAAAATCTGACAAACATGAAACTTGCTGTGACTCAGTGTCGCTTGATGGGCGGTGTCGGCTCGTTGTTGCTGCTGCTGGTGGCCAATGGTTTGGGAGGTGAGGCGGAGTCGCGGACGACTGGTGTGAAGCTGCGCCACAAGCTTGCAAAGGAAGCGGTGGATTACAGGGACCTGAACGCGATGGCGGCCGCGACAGGAATTGACTATCCGGTGGTTGTCGAGCTTGCGCTGGACGGGAAGCGCGGCGCGATCTTTTTGTTGTTGTGGATGGCGGGCAATGCCTCGTTGGATGGAGCGGGGGCTGAGGGATACAGCTACACAATGGTTCGGGTCGCCCGGGAGATTGGGGACAAGGCGATTGGCGAGGCTGCGCGAAGACTGGATCGGGCGTCGCTGCTGCCGGTTCGCGATGCGTTTCTGTTTGAGTATGGCGGGGACGGTGGAGAGGAGGCTGCAGCTGAGGGGGGCCGGCGGGATTTTCCGACGCTGTGGTCCGTTCTGGAGAAGGCAGCGGGTGAGCAAGGCGGAGCGGATCAAACTGGTGCGGCTCCGGAGTCTGAGGGTGATGGCAAGGCGAAGCAGGGGGAGACGCGGATTGATTCGGGGTAGAGATGGGCATTGGTGCCGGCGACGCCTCTGGCGGCGATGCCGCGCACGGCGATGTTTTTACGAGCTAGGCCTGGTGCTTGAACTGGAGTTTCATGGGGTTTGCGGATCGAGAACGACCAGGGCGTTTGCACCACCGGGAACCCAGGCCGGGTCGATGCGGCGGTCGAAGGTCACAAATTTCCCGCCTCGCTTCACAGCAAGATCTAGCAGGTAGCAATCCGTGAGATGTTTAGAATGTGGGAGTTTGGGGAAATGCACAGCATCGCACAAACTCAGATCATCCATCCAAAACTGATAGACTCTATGGCTGCGGCTCGTCCCGCGTCCCGCGCCCAGTGCGCCAGCCTTGATCGAAGGCGGCGTGCCGGCGGTGAGGAGACGCGGGTTGTTCCCGAAGGAACAGAGCCGCATGTTTGGGC
>CANHUG010000082.1 GCA_947462995.1 Verrucomicrobiales bacterium
CGAACCCGAACTCCCCGCCATCATTGAACCGCGTGCTCGCATTCCAGAACACCGCCGCACTGTCCACCATCGCCAGAAACCGCTCCGCCGCCCCCGCATCCTCCGTCACAATGCACTCGCTGTGCCGCGACCCATGCGCCGCGATGTGATCCATCGCCTCATCCATCCCCGCGACCGTCCGCACATTCAGAATCAGATCCAGATGCTCAGTATCCCAATCCTTCTCCTCCGCACGCCGCACTTCGTCAGGATAATGCCCGCACAGCCACTCGTCCCCCCTCAGCTCCACCCCCTTCGCCCGCAACGCCGGCACCGCCACCGCAAAAAACCGCTCCGCAATCACCTCATCCACTAGCAATGTCTCCGCCGCATTGCACACACCCGGCTTCTGCGCCTTCGCATTCACAATAATCTCCACCGCCATCCCCACATCCGCCGACCTGTCCACATACACATGACAGATCCCGTCATAATGCTTGATCACCGGCATCCTCGCCAGACTCACTACCGTCTCGATCAATCCCTTCCCCCCGCGCGGGATAATCAGATCCAGATACCGGTCCATCTCCGCCAGATGCCGCACACTCTCCCGATCCGTATTCGCCACCAGCTGAATGCTCCACGCCGGCAACCCCGCACGCTCCCCCGACTCCTGCAGCACCGCCGCAATCGCCCGATTGCTGTGAATCGCCTCGCTCCCGCCCCTCAGAATCGTCGCATTGCCACTCTTGAAACACAGCGCCGCCGCATCACTCGTAACGTTAGGACGGCTCTCGAAAATAATCCCGATCACCCCGATCGGCACCCGCACTTTCTCCATCCGCAACCCGTTCGGCCGCTCCCAAGCCGCCAGCACCTCGCCCACCGGATCCGGCAGCTCCGCCACCTCCCGCACCCCGCGCGCCATCGCCGCCACCCGCTCATGATTCAATGTCAGCCGGTCCACCATCGCCGACCCTAACCCCCGCTCCCGCGCCCCCGCCACATCCACCGCATTCGCCGCCAGAATCGTCTCCTCCGCACCCTCCAGCCCATCCGCCATCGCTAGCAGAATCTCCCGCTTCCGCTCCGCCGTCAGAACCGCCAGCTCGCGCCCGGCTCGCCGCGCCCGCTGCCCCATCTCTTCAATCTCTTCTCGCAATCCCATCGTCAGTTTCAATTCGTTGCCTCGCCCTGCCCCGCTTTCCCTCTCCCCGCAAGTGCGACTCCTCCCCCCTGATTCAGAATCAATTAAAATACCCGCATTCCATCCTCGACACTGCGCCGTCCCCCATGGCACCATCCATCTAGTCGCCTCGGAACTGAGGTTCGGAGGCCCTTCCCCCTAATCCCCTATGCATGCCTTCCGAGTCACCCTCCTCGCCGCTGCTGCGCTCCTCTCGCGATCCCCGGCCATCGGGATCTACCAGCCCACCGACCTCCTGCCGCTCCAGACAGGCTTCACCGTCGCCACCTGCTACTCCAGCACCGGGATCGGCCTCAACCAGATCATCCTCCCGCCCCCCAACCCAGCCGGCAATGTCGTCGTCATCTGGAATACCTCCCCAGCCATCCTCGGCACCGCCCCCGTCGACTGCCCCGCCAGCCCCAACTACGCATGGCAGTACAGCCACAACGAGGTCCCCCTCCAGAACCCTCCCGCCGGCCCGCAGCACGAATGGCGCGCCGCCCAACTCGGCGAGGTCTTCGGCATCGCCCTCGACGACGCCCCCAGCCAGAACATCTACGTCGCCGCCTCCCGCGCCTACGGCTACGCCAACTGGCCCTCCGGCAACGGCCCCGGCACCGTTTACCGTCTAAACGGGGTCTCCGGCGCCATCACCGCCTTCCCCCAACTCCCCGGGGCCTCCGGCGGCACCCCCGGCCCCGGCAGTGGAAACACCACAGACGCCGCCCTCGGCAATCTCTGCTTCCATCGCTCCACCTCCGGCCAGGCATGGCTCTACGTCACCAATCTCGGCAACGGCCTCATCTACCGGCTCAATCCCTCCACTGGTGCCGCCAGCGGCACCTTCGACCACGGCACCCAGGCCCTCCCCGTCGCCTCCTACCCAGCCGTCCCCGACAACCCAGCCCTCGTCTTCACCCAACCCACCCGCCGCCCATGGGGCATCGGTGTCCGCGCCAACCGTCTCTACTACAGCGTCTTCGACAGCATGGACCCCGCCCCGCCTCCCATCTGGTCAGGCGCAGCCGGCCCCCAATCCGAAATCTGGTCGGTCGCCCTCGACGCCTCCGGCAATTTCCTCCCAGCCACCGCCCTCCGCGAATTCAAAATCCCCCAGCTCGCTCAGCCCTTCACCATGTTCGGAAACCTCAACCGGCCCTCCATGCCGGTCTCCGACATCGAATTCTCCGCCGCCGGCGCCATGCTCCTCGCCGAACGCTACCACATCGGCTGCACCGCCCCAGGCTTCACCGGCTGGAACTTCCTCATTGGCGCTCACTCCACCCGCGTCCTCGAATACACCGGCACCTCCGGCTCATGGTCGCCTTCCCCCGTCTCCAAATTCCGCGTCGGCGGCGGCAATGGCCCATGGGTCACCAATAGCGCCGGCGGGGTCGGCCCAGCCTGCGACGGCTCAGTCTGGTGCTCCGCCGACTCCGTCGGCCCCTTCAGCTCCGCCCCGGCCTACGGGTCCCAACGCATCAACGGCACCGGCAACGCCACCGACCCCACCCCCATCACCTTCTCCCACGTCATCGACTTCGACTGTCTCGGCGCTGAATACGGTAAATCCCTCATCGGCGACATCGACACCGTCGTCCCTCCCGACCGGCTCCGCGCCGTCATGGTCAATGCCGTCTGCCCAACCTCCCCAACCGGCAACTACACGGTCACTCTCAATGTCACCAATCTCATGACCGTCCCGATCTCCCAGATCGCCTTCGGTCCCTGCCCCCCAGCCTTCATCCCCCCAGGCGGCCAAAGCGTCACTCCCTCACCATCGCTTATCAATACCACCATCGCCCCGGGTGCCAGCGCCCTCGTCTCCATCTCCATCGCCTCGCTCCCCATCGGCGGCACCAGATGCTTCGCCATCCAGGCCAACCCCGCCGACTTCACCGACCTCAACCGCGCCTTCGAGTGCTCCCCTAAAGTCTGCGTCCGGCTCCCGAAATGCCCCTGCATGGAGGTCGTCATCAAGGACCCCAAATGCCCCGTCTACGAAGGCGAGGAACACAGCGCGTCCCTCACCATCACCAATCTCTGGAACATCCCAGCCTCATGGTACCAGTTCCTCCCCTGCCCGCAGAACGATCTCCCGCCTAACGCCGTCACGCTCCAACCCTCCCCATCCGGGCTCCAGCCACTCGTCCCCCCGCTCGGCCCCAACTCCACGTCCCAGGCACTCCCGGTCTCGTTCCCCAATCTCCCCGTCCAGAACTCCCCGCTCACCGTCTGCTTCATCGTCCAGCTCCTCCCCCAGGCTGAAAACCTCGGGCCGTTCTGCGAAGCCAAGGTCTGCATCACGTTCCCTCCCTGCCCGCCTCTCCTCCCCTGCGTCAGCGTTTCATGGGGCCCCGTAACCTGCCCCACCGCTCCCCCCGGCAACTACTCCTTCAATCTCTCCATCACCAACCAGGGCCCCATCCCCGCCGCCGCCGCCATCCTCGCCCCCTGCCCTCCACCCGGCGGCCCCGGCATCCCCGCCATCCCCGCCCCGTCCTTCATCACGCTCCCGCCCCTCAATCAGGGCAACACCGGCATCTACCCGGTCCAGCTCGGCGGGGTCCCGCTCAACGGCGTCACCGGCTGCTTCTGCGTCACACTCGTCGACGCCCAGCAACGCCCGCTCTGCTCCAAAATCGTCTGCATCCCTCTCCCCGCCTGCCCCTGCGCCGCCGTCCTCACCCGCGACGTAAAATGCCCGGAATTCGAAAACCAGCCGCACTCGCTCTCAGTCTCCGTCACTAACACGGGCTTCCAGCCGCTCTACTGGTGGTCCGTCGCCCCCTGCCCGCCCCAGCAACTCCCTCCTAACGCCCTCCCCGGCGTCTCCCCAGGCCCTCCCGGGCTCCAGCCGTTCCCGCCCCTCAACCCCGGCAACTCCACCTCCCTCCAGCTCTCGCTCTCCGGCATCCCCAAATCCGGCGGCATCGCCTGCTTCACTATCTCGTTCTACGGCGAATCCGAAGGCCAGCCGGTCTGCGAGGAAAAAATCTGCATCAACGTCCCGCCGTGCCCGCCCTGCAAACCCTGCATGGCCGTCTCCGTCGCCGGCGAACCGCGCTGCCCCACCGTCCAGAACGGTCCGTTCTCCGTCCCCATCGTCATCACCAATCTCCAGCCGGTCCCCGCATGGACCGCCCTCCTCATCCCCTGCACCCCCGGTCTCCAACCCGGCGAGGTCCCCGCCACCCCCATCCCCGGCAGCATCTCTCTAGCCCCGCTCGTCCAGAACGCCAGTCTCCCCGTCTCCGTCAATCTCTCCGGGGTCTCCTCAGGCCAGCTCGCCTGCTTCTGCATCCAGCTCCTCGACGCCTCGGGCAACCGGCTCTGCGAACGCCCCGTCTGCGTCAAACTCCCCGAATGCCCTCCGCTCTGCTCGCAGGTATCCACCGTCAATGTCGTCTGCTCCCCCAATGGCACCACGGCCACCCTCAATGTCCTCAACCAGTCCGCCACTCCCTTCGGCTTCTACTCCACTTCCCCCGTCCCCGGCAATCTCCTCCCGCCAGGCGCAATCACGGGTCAGCCCCAACCAGCCTTCCTGACTCCCTTCACCCCCATCGTCGCCCCGGCCACCACCAGCACCATCACCATCTCGCTCCCGCCTAACCTCCCTCCAGCCGGCGGCACGTTCTGCTTCTACCTCCAGTACTTCAGCCCGCAGGACCAGCTCGTCTGCCGCGATCTCGTCTGTATCCGCTTCCCTGCCTGCGCCTGCGGCGTCGTCCTCTCCCACAATGTCACCTGCGTCCCCGGACCCGGCGGCGTCATGGTCCCCCAACTCACCTTCACCGTCCAGAACCTGACCAACGCCTTCGGCACTCCCTTCAGCTTCGCCGCCGCCACCATCCTCCCGGGCGCTGGCTTCTCCCCCTCCGTCCTCACTCCCACCCCCAACCCCATCCCGCCAGGCGGCACCGGCACGTTCACCACACTCTTCACTGGCAACCGCCCGCCCACCTGTCTCGACATCTTCCTCACAGACGCCGCCAGAAAATTCTGCTGCCCGCTCCGGCTCTGTCCGTTCTGGGTCTCCTGCGCCCAACCCGTCGACCCACACTTCTGCGAAATCGCCTCGGAATTCACTCCGGGCCCTAACGGTCTCGTCTCCGGCTCCGCATGGATCGTCAATGGCTCCAATTTCCCCAGATCCTTCACATGGTCGCTCTCCCCAGCCTCCGTCGTCGGCTGCACCAGCGCCCTCCCGCCCGGCGCATTCGTCCCCGCCAGCGGCACGGTCGGCCCCATCGGCCCTAACAGCAGCATCCTCGTCCCGTTCACCATCTCCCCCGCCTCCATCACCCAGGGCACCTGCGCTGGCTTCCAGTTCTGCTTCCGCGACCTCTCCTTCCGCAACGCCCCGCTCCACTGCTGCCCCAGCAAGGTCCGCCGCCCACGCGAAAAGGACGTCGTCATCGACTGGAACCCCACCGGCCGCGCCTTCCTCTCCGCCTCCGGCATCGTCCCCATCACCATCTCCAATCCTTCCTCCGAACCAGTCTCCGTCAGTCTCCTCCTCACCCAATCCGGCTCGGCCGACCTCTCCTTCGACGGCAACTTCGCCTCCGCCTCCGCCGACGGAACCTCCAGCCCGGCGCCCGACTTCTCCACGCTCCCGCTCGACGTCACCATCCCTCCCAATTCCTCCATCCCGCTCTCCATCCACGCCCGCGCCGCCACCGGCATCATCCCTACGGGCCCACCATGGAGCCAATGGTCCCTCATCCGTCTCTGCCGCGGCATCATCGTCGCAGAACCCGATGTCATCGGCACCGCCATCTTCCACTCCCCGCAGCGGCTCCCCGGCCCCGAAACCCCCACGGAACCAGACCTCTCGTTCGGCTGGTTCCCCACCGGCCAGTACTTCCCCTCCCTCTTCTGTCTCCCCTCCACCCGCGACCTCTGCGAACTCCTCGGCTCGCCCTCCCTCACCTCATGGCAGCGCGAATGGCCAGTCGGTGATGGTCTCCTCCAGTTCCCCGACGGCACGTTCGTCACCCCGGAACAAGGCACGTTCCTCTCCCCTCCCGGCAGCGACGGCTCTCTCCCCTCCCGCTTCTTCCGCCTCAAAGCCGAGCGCCAACCCTGATCTCCACACCAATCAGGATTGACGGAAGGCGCCCATCGCCGCTAGGCATTGCCGTGTCCGCTTCCCCCCGTCGCGGATTCCCCCCTTCCCCCTATGTCCCTCCGCCTCGCCCGCGCCGCAGCGCTGGCCCTGTCGGTCTGCTCCTTCGCAGCACCCTCCGGGCTCGCCGCCGTCCGTATCAACGAATTCATGGCCGATAACCCCGGCCGCCCCGTCGACCCGGACGCCCGTCTCGACATGGACTCACGCAGCCCCGGCTGGATCGAACTCTTCAACGACGGCCCCGCCGCCGTAAACCTCTCCGGCTGGGCCCTCAGCGACGACCCCGCCAATCCTGGCAAATGGGTCTTCGCCGCACCCATCGCCCCAGCCACCACTCCCACGTCCATCCCCGCCAACGGCTACCGCATCGTCTTCGCCGGCGGCTACGAACGCAACGTCGCCAACATCGAACCCCACACGTCCTTCCGCATCGACAATTCCGGCCACCTCCTCCTCAGCCAACCCGACGGCTCCGGCGGCTGGACAATCGTCAGCCGCTTCGGTTCACCCACCGCACCCTACCCGCCCCAGCGCCCCGGCGTCAGCTTCGGCTTCCCTGCCAATAACCCCGCCCTCCCCCCAGCCTTCTTCCCCGCAGACACCCCCGGCACCGCCAACTCCACCCCAGCCGTCGACTCGTTCTGCAAAGACACCCAATTCTCCATCAAACGCGGCTTCTACGACGCCCCCTTCACCCTCACCATCACCTGCGCCACCCCCGGAGCCACCATCGCCTACACGCTCAACGGCAACGTCCCCTCACCAACCTCCGGCACCCAGGTCCCCGCCCCCGACGCCGCCACGCCTCCCTCCGCTACCCTCACCATCTCCGGCTCCACCATCGTCCGCGCCTCCGCATGGAAATCAGGCATCGGTCCGTCCAACACCGATACCCAATCCTACCTCTTCGCCTCTCAGATCATCAACCAGTCCGGCCCCCTCTCCAGCATGGGACTCACCTCCGCCGACACGTTCCCATGGGGAACCTCCGGCGGCACCCCCCGCTCGCCCGCAGGCCCCGACTGGGCCGTCGAAACCAGCGCCACCCAATTCCCCAACCCAGCCAACCGCTTCACCGCAGACGATCTCAAACGGCTCGCCGTCGTCTCCGTCGTCATGCCATGGCGCGAATGCTTCGGCCCTAACTCTACCGCCCCGGACTACGCCGCCACACCCGTCGCCAGACGCGGCATGTACGTCGGCGCTGAAGCCGGGGTCCCCAACGAGGGCTCCCCTCGCGCCGCTTCCTTCGAACTCATCAACCCGGACAACAACCCCGCAGACCCTAACGCCACCCGCGGCTTCCAGACCGACGGCGCAGTCCACGTCTTCGGCGGCACCAGCCAGCAGCGCTGGAAAAGCTACAAGCTCTCCATGAACTTCAAATCCCGGGAATCCGTCGCCTTCAATGTCTACGGCGACGACGCCGCCCCCTCCCAGGATGCCTTCATCCTCGACGCCCGCATCAATCAGACATGGCTCCACACCGACGCCACCCAGCGCCAGCGCGGCGACTACGTCCGCGACCACGTCATGGCCGACCTCCAGAACTCCATGGGCGGCCGCACGTTCCACTCCCGCCCGGTCCACTGCTTCCTCAACGGGCTCTACTGGGGGCTCTACATCCTTCACGAAAAACCTGACGAGAAATTCATGTCCGACTACCTCGGCGGCTCGGACAACGACTGGGACATCTTCAAACACTCCGCCGCCACCAGCGTCGACGGCAACACCATCGCCGGTCAGGTCATCAGCTCCACCATCATCAACCCAACCCTCCCCTTCGGCTCGTCCTCCGACCCCTCTTTCTTCAATTCCTCAACCCTCCGCAACTACGAGGAACTCATGGACCTCCTCGGCATCGGCCGCGTCGCCCCTAACCCAGTCCCAGACCTCGCCACCCAACCCGCCTACGAAGCCGCCGCCCGCAAAATCGATATCCCCGCCTTCATCGACTACATCCTCCTCAATACCACCGCCGCCAACTCGGACTGGCCTCACAAAAACTACTACGCCAGCTTCCACCGCACCGACCCCAACGCCCGCTGGCGCTGGCACTCATGGGACGCTGAACACGTCTTCCGCACCGAATCGGAAAACTCGTTCACTCAGGCCACATGGGCCTCCGACAGCGAAACCGGCAGCCGCGGCCCCGGTGCCATCACCCGACGTCTCGCCCGCAACCCGGAATTCCGGCTCCAGTTCGCCGACCGCGCCCACCGCCACCTCTTCAACAACGGTTCCCTCAGCACCGCCGCCCTCCAGGCCGCCTTCAACCGCCGCTTCGCTGAAATCGAACCATGGGGCGTCCGCGGCGAATCCGCTCGCTGGGGCGACAACCGCTCCGCCGCAGGCCAACCCCACGCCTACACCACTAACGGATCACTACCCACCGCGGTCTGGACGTCCGAAAAATCCCGCATCCTCAACACGGTCCTCCCTGCCCGCGCCCATCTCACCGCCACCTCTAACAGCGCCCTCGCAAACCTCCGCGCCTTCTCAGTCTCCGGCACCGCCCTCCCGCTCTACCCCGCCGTCGCCGCCCCCCAGTTCCGCAACGCCGCCAACTCCTCCGCTCAGCACGGCGGTCTCGTCCCCGCTGGATTCTCCCTCTCCATCGTCAATCCCACCGCCCCCACCGGCACGATCTACTTCACCACCGACGGCTCGGACCCGCGCACGCCATGGTCCGGCACCCCCGCCCCCGCCGCCTCCACGTTCTCCTCACCAATCGCCCTCTCTACCTCCACCACCGTCAAATCCCGCGTCCTCAACGGCTCAGCATGGTCCGCCCTCAACGAGGCTTTCTTCAGCGTCGCCACCACCCCAGCCTCCGCCGCCAATCTCGTCATCAGCGAATTCCACTACCGCCCCGCCGCCCCCTCCCCGGAAGAAGCCATCGCAGGCTTCACCCAGCGCAGTCGCTTCGAATTCATCGAGCTCCTCAACGTCAGCACCTCCCCGGTCTCCCTCGACGGGGTCCGCTTCGGCAAGGGGCTCGACTTCACCTTCGACGCCTCCAGCCCCATCCGCGATCTCGCCCCAGGCGCTCGCGTCGTCGTCGCCGCCAGCAAACCCGCCCTAACTCTCCGCTACCAGAACCCCGCCCTCCCCATCGCCGGCGAATTCCTCCTCGGCTCCAGCCTCGCCGACGAAGGCGAATCCATCGAACTCTTCGCCGCCTCCGGCCAACCCATCGCCTCGTTCACCTACAACGACCGCAATCCATGGCCCGAAGCCGCCGACGGCGCTGGCTTCTCCCTCGTCCTCATCCGCCCTAACTCCCGTCCTGACCCAGCCCTCCCTCAAAACTGGCGCCCCAGCGCCGCCCCCCACGGCTCCCCAGGCGCCGACGATCTCCTCTCCTACCCAGCATGGAAATCCTCACACTCCATCACCAGCGACTCCGCTGACGACGACGACGACGGCTTCGCCAACGCCTCCGAATTCGCCCTCGGCACCAACCCGCGCTCCGCCGCCAGCCGCCCGACCCTCTCCGCCGAACTCCAGCCATTCGCATCCCCGCAAGGCCCCGGCCTCCCCGACCTCACCGAACAGTTCCTCACCATCTCCTTCGCCCGCAACCCGCGCTCGGACGATCTCATCACTCTCCCGGAAGCCTCCAGCGATCTCGCCTCGTGGTCCCTCTCCACCATGACCCGCGTCCTCGTCATCCCTAATCCCGACGGCTCCCAATCCGAACTCTGGCGCTCCACCACCCCAGTCTCTCCCGGCACCTCAAGCTTCCTCCGCCTCCGCG
Source organism: Verrucomicrobiales bacterium (assembly GCA_947462995.1). Taxonomy (GTDB): domain Bacteria; phylum Verrucomicrobiota; class Verrucomicrobiia; order Verrucomicrobiales; family V1-33; genus V1-33. The sequence continues at coordinate 10,066 of CANHUG010000082.1, forward strand.
TCACCGTCCCCTGAACCCCACCGCCCTCGCGGTCCGCATCCCTCTTTCCCTCGCCCACCACGCGGTCTCCCTCCTCACCATGCCCGACTTCCTCCCCGCCCTAATCGGCTGCTTCGCACAGCCAGTCGCCGAAAACCCCACCGTCGTCATGATGGAAGCCGCCTTCCGTCACCACAATCTCCACACCCGCTACATCAACATGGAGGTCTCCCCGGAGAACCTCGCCGACGCCGTCCGCGGCGCAAAAGCCCAGGGCTACCTCGGCTTCAATTGCAGTCTCCCTCACAAAATCGCCGTCATCGACCACCTCGACGGTCTCGCCCCCTCCGCCTCCATCATCGGTGCCGTCAATTGCGCCGTCCGCCAGCCCGACGGCCGCTGGCTCGGCGAAAACACCGACGGCAAGGGCTTCCTCGAAAGTCTCCGCCCGCTCATCAACCCCGCAGGCCAGCACGTCGTCCTCTTCGGTGCCGGCGGTGCCGCCCGCGCCATCGCCATCGAACTCGCCCTCGCAGGCACCTCCCGCATCACCCTCATCAACCGCAACCCCGACCGCGCCGCACCTCTCGCCGCCCTCCTCGCCCCGCTCGTCCCGCAGGTCGTCTCCCTCCCCCTCTCCCATCCCACCCAGCTCCCGCCCGACGCCTCCATCGTCATCAATGCCACCAGCGTCGGGCTCTTCCCCGACGTCTCCGCCTCCCTCCCCGTCACCGGCTTCCTCCCTCACATGATCGTCGCCGACGTCATCCCCAATCCTCCTAACACCGCCTTCCTTAACCTCGCCGCCTCCGCCGGTTGCCAGACGCTCGATGGCCTCGGCATGCTCGTCAATCAGGGAGCCCTCAACATCACCTACTGGCTCGGCATCTCCCCCGACCGCTCCGTCATGCGCGCCGCTCTCGCCGCGGTCTTCTCTACTGACCCCTGAACCCCACGGACTTGCGGATGCTCAATCCGCGTTGCCCCAACCCTCCATTTCAGCCATTCACCCCCATACCATGAAACTCCTCCCTCTCTCCCTAGCCGCCCTCTCCCTCATGCTCCCGCTCCACGCCCAGGACGCCAAATCCCCAGCCGTCAATCTCGCCACCAAAGCCGAAGTCCACGGCGGCACCGAAGGCCGCATCAATTCCTTCAACGAAATCTCCAAAAAAGGCGAAGCCCAACTCGTCTTCCTCGGCGACTCCATCACCCAGGGCTGGGACGGCGCAGGCAAAGCCGCATGGAAAACATGGGCCGACTACAAACCCGCCAACTTCGGCATCGGCGGCGACCGCACCGAACACATCCTCTGGCGTCTCGACCACGGCAACTTCGACGGCCTCAAACCCAAACTCGTCGTCCTCATGATCGGCACCAATAACACCGGTCACCGCAAAGCCGAAGAACCAGCCGCCGACACCGCCGCAGGCGTCAAAGCCATCCTCGACAAGCTCCACACCAAACTCCCAGACACCAAGGTCCTCCTCCTCGGCATCTTCCCACGCGGCGAAAAATCCACCGACAAACTCCGCGTCCACAACGCCGCCATCAACGACCTCCTCAAACCCCTCGCCGATGGCAAATCCATCACCTTCATGGACATCGGTTCCTCCTTCCTCCAGCCCGACGGCACGCTCTCCAAGGACATCATGCCAGACCTCCTCCACCTCAGCCCCAAAGGCTACGAACTCTGGGCCTCCGCCATCAAAGACAAGGTCGCCGATCTCATGAAGTAATCCCGCCAGGGTCTCTCGCCCCCACCTCGAACCCTCACCGCCTCTCCGCGAGGCATCTCCCCTCAAGGAGGCATCGGCACCACCCCGCCGATGCCTCTTTCCTTTTTACCCAGCCTCACCGCACCACCCGACCGCCTCCGCCCCCACGCATCAGGGTCTCCACTTCCCCACGACTCACTAACGCAAAATCACCAGGCACCGTGTGCGCCAGACACGACGACGCCACCGCAAACGCCACCGCCTTCTCCGCCTCCCTCAGCTCCGGATCATCCAGCGCCGTCAGCAACCCAGCCGCAAACGCATCACCCCCACCCAACCGGTCCGCAATCTCCGTCATCTCATAAGTCACCGGCCCCATCGTCACCACGTC
>CANHUG010000083.1 GCA_947462995.1 Verrucomicrobiales bacterium
CTGGCGGCGGCGGAACCATGAGGCGAGCTGGGAGCAGAGATTGCCGGAGGAGGCGAGGTAGAGCGTGGCGGGCCATGGGATTCGCGGGGAGGATTGCGGGGTCCAGCGGGGGAGGGCGCGGTGCCAGTCGAGGTAGGTGTTTCCGAAGCGATCGAGGAGGGCCTGGGATTCGCTCCAGCCGGCGATGCCGCTGCCGGTGGAGAGAGCGGCGAGGGAAGCGGCGGCGACCCATGGGCTTGCGGACCACCAGCCCCAGAGGAGGAATACGGCGGCGGTGGAGAGTTGCATGGGGTGGGAGCAGAAGGCGTAGGGGCCTGACATGACGAGCCTGCGTGGCGGGTCGAAGGGGAGCGGGGTGCCGTCGCCGCGGGCGGCGAATTCCTGGACCGCGGCGAGGCCGGGGATGGCGGCGAGGAGGACGAGCGGGAGGACGGAGGCGTGGAACCACCATGGGCGGGAGAGAGCGGGGGCCCATGAGCTGCCGGTCTGGTCGAGGATGATGGAGGGGATGACCCAGAGGTTGAGGGCGGCGAAGCCGAGGACGAGGAGGGAGGTTCTGGCGATGAGGTGCTGGCGTGCGGCGATCCAGCGGCCGAGGAGGATGCCTGGGATGAGGGCGAGGAAGACGCCGGTGATTTCGCCGAGCAACCAGTTGGGGCGGAGGGAGACGACGGGTTGGAGGAGCGGCATGCCGATGAGGTCGGCGAGGATGGGGATGAGGATGGCGAGCCAGAGGGGGGCTTTGTGGAGGGCGAGGATGGGGAGAGCGCCCCAGAGGAGGGCCCAGCCAAGCCAGAGGTCGGAGGGGAAGCCGTGGAGCGTGCCGCCTTCGATGGAGTAGGACCACCATGAGGCTTGGGAGTTGAGGTGGTGGAGGAGGAGGAGTGCGGGGAGATTCCAGAGCGTGGCGGCGAGGGCTGCGCCGGTGAGACTAGGCTGGAGGCGGACGGGCCACCATGCGGAGAGAGTTAGGATTGCTGGCCCTAGCAATCCGAGAGTGCGGCAGATCTGGGGGTCCATGGGTCAGGGTGCGGTGAGCATGCGGATGAGGTGGGTGGCGGCGGCGGAGACGCCGGTGCGCTGGGCGGGAGCGAAGTACCATGCGGGGTCGAGGAGCCGTTCGTAGCGGATGGTGCAGGAGACTTCGGTGAGGCCAGGGCGGAGTTCGTGCCATGAGATGGTGGTGGAGTTCCATGCGAGCCAATGGGCGATGTGTGAGGAATCGGAGACGGCGCGGAACGTGACGGAGTCGGGGGAGGATTCGATGACCTCCATGGTGAGGTCGCCGGGTTTGCCTTCACCGCCGGCGAAGCGGACGGTGCGGCGGTCGCCGATGGCGAGACCGTGGCCGGAGGAGGCGACGGGTTGGGGGAAGCCGGAGCGGATCCAGAGCGGGAGAGGAGTGGTGATGGAGGGAGGGCGGGAGATGCGGTTGCGGACGGTGGTGGGGGTCAGGGGGATGGCGAGAGTGGCGGTGACGGATTCGTGGCGCGGGAAGCTGAGGCCTGGGGACGTGCCTTCGAGGGCGGCGATGCCGAGGAAAGGGAGGATGATGGCGAGGAGGACGGGGGGAGAGTTGCGGGGTTTTCTGGCGTTGGTGCGGCGGGTGCGGTTGACGTCGGCGATGATGCCGATGACGAGCCCGACGAGGTAGGCGAGGGGGGCGAGGAAGAGGATGCAGATGGCTCCTTCGCCGAGGAGGAGGCCGGAGAAGCAGAGGGCGAGCGTGATGACCTTCATGATGAGGCCGGTGACGCTGCGCGGGGAGGGGGCGAGGACGATGGCGAGGGAGATGAGGAGAGGGAGGCCGATGAAGAGGGCGGCGGTTTGCTCGAGTTTTTTGAAGACGAGGAGTCGGTAGAGGAGATTGAAGACGGCGGCGAGGACGATGAGGGAGATCCAGCCGATGCGGGAGAGTTGGCTGGAGGAGGATGGTGGGGGTGTGTCGGGGGATCCGGTCGGGGACGAGTAGGCGATGGGAGTTGAGGGAGGAGCGGGGAGGGGTTCGCCGCAGGCTTTGCAGGCCTTGGTGCCGGGGGGCATGGGGAGACGGCAGTTGGGGCAGGGGATGGGGTCGGGGTCCATTGGGAAGTGGGAAGTGAGAAGTGAGAAGTGAGAAGTGGGAAGTGAGAAGTGAGAAGTGAGAATGGTGAAGGGGGCGGGAGAGGGGATTTGAGATTTGAGATGGGGAGGGATCGGAGGGGGGCATGTTGGGTGGCGCGAGTACGGAGCCTCGCGATCCCGGGCTTGGTCGGAGGGGGCGTGTTGGGTGGCGCGAGTACGGAGCCTCGCGATCCCGGGCTTGTGGGGAGGGGGCTTGGTCGGAGAGGGGCTTGTGGGGAGAGTGGGCTTGTGGGGAGGAGGCCGAGCGGGAGCTCAGCCCTACCAGAGGCTTGTGGGGAGATAAGCGGCGGGACGCCGCTTCCAGTTTGAGGCAGGTTGGGGGAAGGGCTGGTGTGGAGGAGGGGTGGAAAATTCGCTGGCGGGGAGGGAGGGGTGGGGGTAAGGGGGCGGTCAGATGCCAGTTAAAAAGAAAGCCGAATCGTCCGTTCCGAAGAAGAAGAGTGCTGCCCGCGAGGTGGCATTGCCTGTTGAGCCTGTTGTAGAGGAGGTGGTGGAGGTGAGAGCTGTGAAGGTTGCGAAGAAGGCGGCGGCGAAGAAAGTGGCGGCCAAGAAGGTTGCTGCGAAGAAAGTGGCGGCGAAGAAAGTGGAGGAGATTGAGGAGGTGGTGAGTGACGTTGATGGAGTTGTGGAGGTTGAGCCGGCGGTGAAGGCTGGGAAGACGATGAAGCGGAAGCGTGCTGGTGGGGTGTCACCGGATTCCGGGGTATTTGAGGGCGAGGCGCTGGCACGGGAAGCGGCGCGGTTTGCGGACGACAAGAAGGCGGAGAACATCATGGTTCTGGATGTGCGCGGGTTGTCGCCGGTGACTGACTTCATTGTGATTTGCGAGGGGGCGGCGTTGCCTCACTTGAGGGCGATTCAGAGTGATGTGGCCGGGCGGATGCGTCAGGAGCATGGGCAGAAGGCGTATTCGAGTCACGGGACGCCGGACAGCGGGTGGATGCTGATCGATTTCGGGGATGTGGTGGTGCACATCTTTCACGCGGAGAAGCGTGCGTTTTACGGGATTGAGGACATGTGGAACGACGCGCCGCGGATTCTGTGAGGGCGAGCTAGGGTTGCCTGCGTTTTGAGGGTGGGGTTGTGTCAGGATTTCCTGTCAGGGATTGGCGTGGTCGTCGGCTGGCTGGGAGGGTTGTGTCTGGAGGTTGCGGAGGGAGGTGACGAGGTGGTGGATGTCGTCTGGGGAGTGGGAGGCGGTGAAGGTTAGGCGGAGACGGGCTTTGCCTTTGGCGACGGTGGGGAAGCGGATGGCTGGGGCGAGGATGCCTGCGGAGCGGAGGGCGAGGGCGGCGTCGAGGGCGGCGGATTCGGGGCCGAGGATGATGGGGACGATGGGGCTGGCGGGGAGAGGGAGGCTGGAGAGGGAGGAGAAGAGTGCGAGATTTTCGTGGAGCCGTGCGCGGGCGGCGTCGCCGTGGGGGCCTGGGAGGAGAGAGGTGATGACCTTGGTGGCGGCGGCGGCGATGGCTGGGGGAGGGGCGGTGGAGTAGATGAAGGATCGGGCGCGATTGACGAGGAGCTCGGCGAAGGCGCGTGGGCCGCAGACGAAGCCCCCGTGGAGGCCGGCGGCTTTGCTGAGGGTGCCCATGTGGAGGTCGACGCGGTGGGCGAGACCGAGGGCGTGGGCGAGACCGCGGCCGCCGGGTCCGAAGACGCCGAAGCCATGGGCTTCGTCGAGGAGGAGGAGAGTGCCGTGTTCGTCTTTGAGCCGGATGATTTCGGCTAGGGGGGCGGCGTCGCCGTCCATGCTGAAGATGCTTTCGGTGACGACGACGATGCGGGCGTTGGGTTTGGCGGAGCGGCGGGCCCAGAGGAGGAGGGAGTTGAGTCTGGCGGTGTCGTTGTGGGGGAAGATGCGGAGAGTTGCGCCGCTGAGTCGAGCGCCGTCGATGAGGGAGGCGTGGCAGAGCTTGTCGAGGATGAGGAAGTCGTCGCGTCCGGCGATGGCGGTGAGCGTGCCGACGGCGGTGGCGTAACCAGAGGAGAAGGCGAGGGCGGCTTCCGAGTGTTTGAATTGGGCGAGGGCGTCTTCGAGATCGGCGTGTGGTGGGGACGTGCCGGAGACGAGCCGGGAGGCACCGGAGCCAGCGCCGTGGGTGGCGACGGCTTCGAGGAGGAAGTCGCGGAGTTCGGGTGAGGAGGCGAAGCCGAGGTAGTCGTTGGAGGCGAAGTTGAGGAGCGGCGTGCCGAGAGGGGATGTCAGGGTGGCGCCGTTGAGCGGTTGGAAGACCGAGAGAGAACGGCGGAGAGAGACCTGTTCGAGGGCGGCGAGTTCCGATTCGAACGAGCGCATGCTGGGCCGGGGATTACGGCTTTTGCGGGGTTGCGGGGGCTGGTGGCGTGGCTGGCGGAGTGGCGGGGACCTCGACCGAGACGGGTGGGGTGACGGCGGTGATGGGTTCCCGTTTCGGCGCGTTAGGGTCGATGACTGGCTGAGGGGCTTTGGCGGTGCTGATGAGTTCGACCTCGTACTGGAGGAGGGAGTTGCCGCGGATGAGGGGTGGGCGGCCGGATTCGCCGAAGCCGAGGGCAGGCGGGACGAAGAATGTGGCTTTCGAGCCGGATTTGAGGAGACGGATGCCTTCCTGGAGCCCGAGTGGGAGGGCGCGGACGGCTTTGCGGGCGGGGGCTCCTTCCGGGGTTTTTTCGAATTCGGTGCCGTCGAGGAGTGTGCCGCGGATGGCGACGGTGACGACATCGCCTTCCTGGGGTTGGGGGCCGTCGCCGGGTTTCTGGACGATGTACTGGAGACCGGATTTGGTGGCGGTGACGCCGGGGTTGGTGATGTTTTTGGCGAGGAAGGCGGTGGCGGCGTCGGAGGCGGCCTTGAGGTCTTCGGCGCGTTTGGCGAGGGCCTTGGCCTTGAGGTCGTCCTGGACGGATTTCATGACCGTCTGGAGATCGGCGGGGGAGAGTTTGGCGAGCCGATTTTCCATGACATCGGCGAGGCCTTTGGCGACTTCGGCGGAGTCGAGGTCGAGACCGAGTTTGCGGAGCTGGGCGCCCATTTGAGCGCCGGTGGAGTAGTCGAGGGACTGCTGGCCATTGAGGACATCGTTGAGCCCGCGGAGGATTTCTTTGACGTCGGGTTTGGGGAGCGGGCTGCCTGCGGATTCCTGTTTGGCGCGGGCGGCGAGGTAATTGCCGAGGGCGTAGCTGCGGCGTTCCTTGTCGGAGGGGAAGTCGCCTGGGGCGGGATTGGGGGTGGGCGTGGCGGCTGGGGGAGCGGCAGGGGCGGGGGCGTCCTGAGCGGAGGCGGGGAGGAGGAGGGCGAGGGCGGGGAGGAGGAGGAAGAGCGGCTTCATGGGGGAGGGGAGAGCTGAGATTTTGGGGGAATGGTAGCGGTGGGGTGGTGCGGCGTCAACCTGTGGAGGGGAAGGCGGGTTGCCTTGGGTGGTGGGAGGAGGTATGGGAGTTGGTATGAGCGCGAGATCATTGACAGGGAAGGTGACGGGGTTTCTGGCGGTATTGGTGTTAGGGTTGACGGAGTGTGCGGGGGCGGCGGAAGTGCCGGCGGTGATTCTGGACACGGACATGGGCGGCGATTGTGATGATGTGGGAGCGTTGTTCATGCTGCATGGGGCGGTGGAGCGCGGGGAGGCGAGATTGCTGGCGGTGATGGGTTGCACCTCGTCGGCGACGATTGCGCCGGCGATTGACGGGATAAACGGGTGGTTTGGGCGCGGCGGGATTCCGGTGGGGACATTGAAGGATGGGGGATTCAAGGATGGGGCGAGTTATACGGATGAGCTGGCGAGGCGGTATCCGCATCGGTTTGCGGCGAGCGGGGATTATCCGGATGCGGTGGGGTTGTATCGGGAAGTGCTAGCGAAGGAGCCGGATGGGAGCGTGGTGATCACGGCGGTGGGGCCGTTGCGGAACCTGGCGAATCTGTTGAGGTCGGGAGCGGATGCGAAGAGCCCCCTGGATGGGAAGGCGCTGGTGGCGAAGAAAGTGAAGCGATTGGAGGTGATGGGAGGGAAGTATCCGCCGACGGAGAGCAAGAATGAGAAGGATGTGGAGTACAATTTCGAGGTGGATGCGGCATCGGCGGCGCTGGTGTGTGCGGAGTGGCCGGGGCGGGTGTTGTTCAACGGGGAGGGAGGGAGTGTGAACTCGGGGAGACGGGTGACTTTTGAGATGCCCGAGCACAATCCGCTGACGATGGCGTATGCGTTTTATCCGGGGGTGGGGTATGCGGGGGACCGGCTGAGCTGGGATCCGATTTCTGTGTTAGTGAGCGTGCGGGGTGCGGGGCCTTGGTTTCGGGAAGTGCGGGGCGGGAAGAATGTGACGGATCCGGTGACCGGGCGGAACCGGTGGGTGGCTGGTGAGGACGGCGGGCATTCCTATCTTGTGATGGAGGGCGGGCGGGCGAAGCGGGAGTTGGAGGCGGCGCTAGAGGAGATGATGGTGGCGGGAGTGGGGCGGCCGGAGCGATTGGATTTTGACACGGCGGCGTATGGGATTCGGGGGGCGACGTGTCGGTTCAGTGCGTCGGGTGGGGAGGGGATCCGGAATGCGTTTGACGGGGATGATCGGAGCGAGTGGCGGCTGGGGGAGGAGGCGGGGTGGTTGCGGTGCGAGTATGGGGAAGGACGGCGGTATGCGGTGAGTGCGGTGGTGGTTGTGGCGGCGGATGAGAAGCGGCGGCCGCGAGGGATGGCGTTGTCAGGTTCGAATGATGGCGGGGAGACGTGGACGGTGCTGGCGGAGGAGAGCGAGGTGGAGTTTGAGTCGGGGCGATGTGTGATGAAGGTGGCGCAGCCGGGGATGCATGGCGTTTACCGGCTGGCGGTGAGGGGTGGTGGGGAAGGCGTGGCGATCGGGGCTGTGGAGCTGGTGGAGACGGTGTGTTGTGACAAGGCAGTGGCGGTGACGGCGGTGGAAGTGGACCGGGATCGGGTGAGCGTGCCGGTGCTGGGTCGGGTGACCTTGAATGTGGCGGTGAAGCCGTGGAGCAGCTGGGATCGGTTAGTGAAGTGGAGCAGCAGTGATCCGGAAGTGGCGGAAGTGCGGGCGATCGGGGAGCATGCGGCGGTGGTGCGGGGGAAGCGGGAGGGAACGGCGGTGGTGACGACGACGGTGGGTGGGAAGCGGGTGGAGACGCGAGTGACGGTGACGGGAGGAGGGTTGGCGGAGGGATGGCGGTTTGAGGAACTGGGGAGTCCGGCGATTGCGGGGTCGGTGCGGATGGATGGAGGGCGGTGCGAGTTGACCGGGTGCGGGCATGCGATGACCGGGTTCTGGGAGCGCGTGCGGGATCAGGGGTCGTACGTGCACCGGGCGGTGGAGGGGGACGGCGGGATCGAGGCGAAGTTAGTTAGCATGGGGCCGGACACGGGAGGGCCGGCGTATCAATGGGATTACCGGCCGGCGATGGCGGCGGGGTTGATGCTGCGGGAGAGTGTCAGTGAGCCGCAGAGCCGGTATGTGCTGGTGCAGGTGGAAGCTTCCGGGAAGCTGGTGGTGCGGTGGCGGGATGAGGTCGGGCCGGACGACAATCAGAGGAAAGAGCTAGGGATGGTGGGGTTGCCGGTACGCTTGCGGATTGAGCGGCGCGGCGATGAAGTGCGGGTGTATGCGTCGGGGGAGAGCGGGCAGTGGGGCGAGCCGAGATTCCGGCATCGGACGATGATGGGCGGGAGTGTGCGGGCGGGGATGGTGGTGTGTTCCGGGAATAGTTATGCGACGAGCGGGGCGGGGTTTGAGGTGGGAAGTGAGAAGTGAGAAGTGAGAAAGAAAGAAGAAAGGAAGAAGGAAGAAGGAAGAAGGAGGTGGGAGGTGGTAGGAAGGGAGAAGGGGGGAGTGAGAGTTAGGTGAGGATGTCGGTGATGATGTTGCCGTAGTCGCGGTCGAGACGGCGGTGGGAGGGGACTTCGAGGCGGCGGGCGTTGAGGCCGAGGAGGTGGAAGAGTGTGGCGTGGACGTCGGTGACGTAGTGAGGGGAGACGGAGGCGTGGAAGCCGAGTTCGTCGGTGGCTCCGTGGATGGTGCCGCCGCGGATGCCGCCGCCGGCCATCCAGATGGAGAATCCGTAGGGGTGGTGGTCGCGGCCGTCGGAGCCTTGTGAGCCGGGGGTGCGGCCGAATTCGGTGGCGAAGACGACGATGGTGTCGTCGAGGAGCCCGCGTGCTTTGAGGTCTTTGAGGAGCCCGGAGGTGGGTTTGTCGACTTGGGCGGCGAGCCGTTCGTGATTGGCTTTGAGACCGCCGTGGGCGTCCCATTCGCCGGCAGCGCCGTCGCCGTGCTGGATCTGGATGAAGCGGACCCCACGTTCGGCCATGCGACGTGCGGCGAGGAGCTGGCGGCCGAAGGTTTCGGAGTGTTTTTCGTTGAGACCGTAGAGATTGCGGGTCGCTTCGGATTCCTCGTCGAGGTTGAGGACTTCCGGGACGGCGTGCTGCATGCGGAAGGCGAGTTCGTAGCTCTGGAGCCTGGCGGTGAGGAGACGGTCTTCCGGGTAGTCGCGGGCGGCGAGTTGGTCGAGTTGGTGGACGAGATTGAAGTGGGTTTCCTGGACCTTGGTGGAGGCGGGGATTTCGGGGGTGGCGAAGGCGAGCGGGTTGGCTGGGTCGATGCGGAGATTGACGGCGTCGTAGGCTGGGCCGAGATAGTGGCCGTCGCGGACATCGAAGAAGCGCGGGCCGATGTTGACGAAGCGCGGGAGATTGTCGCTGGTGCTGGCGAGCCCGTAATTGATCCATGCGCCGATGGTGGGTTCGCGTGGGTCGAGCATGTGGCGGCCGGAGTGGAACTGGACTTGGGCGCCGTGATTGTCGTCGGTGGTCCACATTGAGCGGACGAAGGCGATGTCGTCGGCGCAGGAAGCGATGTGAGGGAACCAGTCGCTGATTTCGATGCCGCACTGGCCGTGGCGGCGGAAGCCGACTTGGAGCGGGTAGATGGTGGAGCGCTGCTGACCGTTGGCGTCGTTGACGACGACGACGCGGACATTCTTGAGTTTTTCGGGGGATTGGACGTCCTTGTGAGGGGTTTCGGCGATGGTTTTGCCGGCGTATTTGGTGAGGGCGGGTTTGGGGTCGAAGCTTTCCATGTGGCTGAGACCGCCGCGCATGAAGAGCCAGATGACGCGTTTGGCTTTGGGGGCGTGGTGGTGGAGCCCGTCAGGGGGTGACCATGGGGAGTCGGAGGCGAGGAGGGACTGGAGGGCGAGCCCGCCGCAGCCTGCGGAGAGAGAGGCTAGGAAACTGCGGCGACTGGCGATGAGCCGGGCGTGGATGAGGGCGTCGCGGTTCATCGGAGGGTGACGAAGTCGTTGTGGTTGAAGAGAGCGAGGATGAGGAGACCGCGGGCGGCGGCTGGGTCTGCGGAGGAGAAGGCGGCGAGGCCTTGGAAGCAGACTTGGGATTCTTCGGAGGAGGGTTGGCGGGAGAGGATGGCGGAGAAGGCGGAGGTGATGAAGGCGTCGTCGGGGAGGGAGGCGAGGGAGGCGGCCATGGATTCGGCGGCGGAGCGGGCGATGCGGCTGTTAGTGAGGGCGAGGGCCTGTTGAGGGGTGACGCTTTCGCGGCGGCGGTAGCATTCGAAGACACTGGCGTTGTCGAAGGCACCGAGGAAGCGGTCTTCGAGTTCGCCGTGCTGCTGGAGGTAGAGGGCGCGGCGGTTGGAGGATTCCTGTTGAGGGACGGGGATGGAGGGGCCGCCGAGGGTGAGGTCGAGGGTGCCGGAGAGGGAGAGGACCCCGTCGCGGACCGCCTGGGATTCGAGACGTTTCGGGTTCATGCGCCAGAGGAGAGAGTTGTCAGGGTCTCCGGCGAGGGCGGCGTCGCAATTGGAGGCGGAGGAACTGCTGAGATAGGCTCTGGAGAGGACGATCGAGCGGAGGAGCGGCTTGAGTTTCCAGCCGGATTGCTGGAGAGAGACGGCTAGGGAGTCGAGGATATTCTGGTGGAGCGGTGGGGGGCAGCGGCGGCCGAAGTCCGAGGGGTCGGGGACGAGGGATGAGCCGAACGTGCGGAGCCAGACGTGGTTGACGAGGACGCGAGCGGTGAGCGGGTTGGAGGGGCCGGTGATCCAGCGGGCGAGGGCGAGACGGCGGCCGGTGGAGGAGGTTGGATAGGAAGCGGGATTGCGGTCGAAGGAATCGTCCGGGCCTTCGAGGGCCTTGATGGCACCGATGAGCGGGGAGAATTGGTTGCCGGGGGAATCGGCTTTGGCTTTGGCGGCGGCGAGGGCATCGGTGGCGGCCTTGGCTTTGGCGGCGAGGTCGCCTTTTTTGTCAGGCGGGACGGCGGCGAGGGCGCGATTGGTTTCGGCGGCGTCGGCGGTGGCGGCGGCGAGTTTCCATGCGGCTTCGAGACGAGCGGCTTTGGTGGCGAGGGAGTCGGCTTTGGGGTCGGCGTTGGCGCGGGCGTGTTCGGCGAGACTGACGGCTCTAAGGACGTCGGGTCGGAGAGCGGCGGCGGCGGCGCGTTCAGGTTTGGCGGGGTCTGCGGCGAGAGTGGCGGCTTCGGCGGTGGCGGCGGCGAGGAGATGGTCGAGGACGTGGGGGAGGAGGCCTGGGTGGGAGGCTTCCGGGGGGAGCGGGACTGGGTGGACGGTGAGTTGGCCGAAGATGGCGGGGATGCCCGGGGCGATGACCTTGGAGGTGTCTGCCTGTTTTTCGTCGCCGCGGCGGTGGAGGTGAGTGGGTTTGTCAGGGTGGAGGTCGAAGGCGCGGGCGAGCCCGTTCTTTTGGAAGTCCGGTTCGGTGGGCCACTGATCGACGCGGACGTGATAGGGTTCGAAGACGGCGCGGAGCCGGTAGTAGTCGGTGTGGCTGAGCGGGTCGTATTTGTGGTCGTGGCATTTGACGCACTGCATGGTTAGGCCGAGGAAGGCGCGGCTGGTGTGTTCGACGACCTCGTCGAGCCATGTGGTGCGGTTGAAGAGGTAGTAGGGGCGGCAGAGGAAGCCGGTGGCGCGGAGGGCGGAGCGGTTGTCGGGGGATGCTTCGTCGGCGGCGAGCATGTCGGTTATCATGCGGTCGAAGCCGGTGTCGGCGTTGAGGGATTCGACGATCCAGTCGCGCCAGTGCCAGATGTGTTTCTGGCTGTAGCGGAGTTGGGCGTCGAGGCCCCACCAATCGCTGTAGCGCCAGAGGTCCATGAAGTGGCGGGCCCAGCGTTCGCCGAATTGGGGGGAGGCGAGGAGTTGGTCGACGACGGTGGCGCGGGCGTCGGGCGAGGGATTGGCGAGGAAAGAGGCGGAGAGGGCGGCGGAGGGTGGGAGACCGGTGAGGTCGAAGGCGACGCGGCGGAGCCAGAGGGAGGGCGGGGCTGGGGATTGGGGGGAGATGGCGGCGGCGGCGTGGCGAGCGGCGAGGGCTTGGTCGATGAGGGAGAGATTCCAGTCCGGGAGGGCGGCGGGTGGTGGGTTGGCGGAGGAGGGAGGTTGGAAGGCCCAGTGGGAGCGAGGGTCAGGTTCCGGGTCGTCCTGGGTGGGTGCGGGGGCACCGGAGGCGAGCCATGAGCGGACGGCGTCGATTTGGGAGGAGGAGAGCGGGGCGCCTTCCGGGGGCATGCGGTCCGCGTGGGAGGCGGGTGCGGTGATGCGATCGAGGAGGAGACGGCCGGAGTCGGCGAGGAGCGGGCCGGATTCGCCGCCTTTTTGCATGAGGGCGACGCTGTCGAGGCGGAGACCGGCTTCTGCTTTGAGGGCTCCGTGGCAGGAGAAGCAGCGGGTTTTGAGGTTGGGGCGGACGTCGGAGAGGAAGTCGGCGCGGGCGGGCCCGGTGGCGAGGAGGAGGCAGAGGGAGGCGCGGCCGAGGGAGGACATCGGGTACACCATACGGTGGCCGGGGAGGGGATTTGAGATTTGAGATTTGAAATTTGAGATGGGTTCGGTGCAGCGGAGACGAGGGTGGGAACTTGCTACGGTGGCTTGTGCGGAGACAAGGCCGGGACGGCCTCCTGAGTAACTGTTTTGCAAGTTACGCGGCATCAACGAGTTGGAAGCCCATGGCGGCGGCTTGTTTTTCAAGGTTTCGGCGGCGGCGGGCGATGTTTTGCGGAGTGA
>CANHUG010000084.1 GCA_947462995.1 Verrucomicrobiales bacterium
CGAGGATGGCGATGCGCGTTTTCATGGTGCGGGGCGGTGACGGGCGGAGATGTCAGGGTTCGCAGTCTTCGGCGGTGAGCGTGCGGCCGGTGCCAGTGGTGGTGGCGGAGGCGGCGCGGCCCTTGCGGTTGCCGAAGAGAGAGAGGACTGGGTGGAGGAGACGAGTCAGGAAGCGAGGGAGATGAGCGATGAGGAAGGCGATGTGGATGGGGAGCCACGTGGAGCTGTCGGCGTAGCGACGGGAGCGGGAAGTGGCGCCGCGGAGGTCGGCGACTTCGCGGTCGGTGTCTGTGGAGCCGAGACAGAGGAGCATGCGGAACCAGTGGCGGATGAGGATGCCGGGGCGGTTGAGGAAGCGGACGGCGTCGCGGCGGATGGCTGGGCCGGTGACTGGTTCTGCGTTGAGGGCGGTGCGGAGGAGGGCGAGGTATCCGGTTTCCCAGATGTAGTAGGCGGTGCCGCGGGTATTGAGGCCGTGGCGGGAGCCGTCCTGGGCGATGATGCCGGTGCAGTGGATGGGGAGTGGCTGGGAGGAGAAGATGGCGGCTAGGCAGATGACTTCGGTCTGCGGCCAGCAGGTCCACGGGTGGTTAGGGAGGACGGACGTGATGGCGCGAGCGGAGAGGTCGGAGCGGACGACGAAGTTGCCGGCGTTGCCGACGTACCAGTAGTAGCGGCGGGCCATTTCCTCGAGGGAGATGGTGGCGGAGGTGCCGGGTGCGAAGTTGTAGATGTGGCGGGAGAGGTCGTGCTGGACGAGGACGACGGGTGCGTCCGGGTGGAGGCGGAGGTAGTCGACGATGGCGCGGAGCGAGCCTGGGGCGAAGCGGTCGTCGTCGCCGAGGAGAATGTAGTGGCGGCCGGGGGCGTGCTGGAGGCAGTGATTGATGTTAGGAATGGGGCCGCGGTTGGCGGGGTGGCGGACCGAGTGGAGCGTGAAGGGGCCTTTGGCCTGCCAGCGTGCGACGACGTCGGGGGTGGAGTCATCGGAGCCGTTGTCGGAGACGAGGACATCGATGGCGGCGGCGAGGTCTGGGTCCGCGCTGGTCTGGTCGTGGATGCAGGCGAGGAGGCCGTCGAGTTCCGAGTCGCGGTTCCATGTGGGGATGGTGATGGAGAGGACGGCGGTCATGGGGAGGTGGAATGGGTGGGGCGGATGAGGTGGAGGACCCATGCGGCGAAGATGAGGAGGCCGATGGTTTCAGCGGCGACGAACCATGCGAGGGTGGTGGAGGGGGAACCGGAGCGTGCGCCTAGCCAGAGTGCGAGGGCGCGGAGGGAGGCGGCGATGAGGGCGATGAGGAAGTGGCCACCCTGGCGACCGATGACGGTGGGGAGCATGCTGATGGGGGAGCAGATGAAGCCGACGCTGGTGCTGATGATGAGGAGACGTGCGAGGTCGCCGGCTGGGGCGAAGCGCGAGCCGAAGACGAAAGAGAAGAGGGGTGGGCCCCAGAGGGTGATGACGAGGGCCGGGAGGATGATGGCGAGGGAGAGGAGCCCGCAGGTTTTGAGTGTTAGCGAGCGGAGGGCTGGGAGGTCCTTGCGGATGCGGGAGGCGCGTTCGTAGAAGACCTGGGCGACGGAGTTGCCGATGAAGGCTCCGGGGAGGCGGAGGGCCTGGAAGGCGATGCTGAGGAGGCCTGCGGTTTCGAGGCCGAAGGATTCTGTGAAGACGATGACTGGGAGCGCGCCGGTGATCTGGTCGACGGCGGTCATGGGGAAGTTGTAGGCGGGGAACTGGCGGTAGTGGGAGGCGACGCGTTTGAGTTCCGTGGAGGAGGCACCGGTGACGGGAGGGAGCTGGGATTTGCGGATGCCGAGGAAGAGGAGGGCGGAGAGGACGGCCTGGCCGAGGACGTGGGAGAAGATGAGCCACGGGCCGGAGGGGACGAGGAGGCCGATGCCGATGGCGGTTAGGGCGGCGGTGGCGGCGGCGGCGGTGCGGGAGACGGAGAGGAGTGAGTAGGCGCGGTTGCGGTTGGCCCAGACTCCGGCGGCGAGGCCGAGGGAGATGACGGCGAGGGCGACGGGGAGGAGCCAGATGGCGGGGCCGAGGGTGGCGAGTTTGCCGGTCCAGCCCATGGCGCGGGCGGTGAGGAGGGCGGGGACGGCGAGGGAGGAGGAGAGGGCGGCGAGGCCGAGGACGAGCGTCCAGAGGTGGTTGGCTTCCGAGCGGTCGTCCGGGAGCATGAGGGCCTGTTCGTAGCGGAGACAGGACATGCCTGCGGCGGTGGTGACGACGCTGAGGTAGGCGGCGTAGAGGCCGAGGTTGGCGGGGCCGTAGATTCTGGAGAGGAAGGGTCCGGCGGCGACGGTGATGACCTGGGCGAGGGCTGCGCCGGTAGCGAGTCTGGTGACACTGGCGTAGAAGCCGGTGCCGCTAGGCAGTTTGAAGAGAGATGAGAGGGAGCGGGATGGGGACATGGGGCCTGAGAGAGGTTCAGGCGTCGTCGTCGCGGCTGAGGATGAGCTGCTGGGCGTGGGTGGCGGTGAGGCCGGCGGCGGCGCGGAGGAAGTTCTGGGAGCCGACGGCGACGGTGGCGTCGGAGGGGAGGGCGAGACCGGAGACCCGGATGGAGCGGGGGAGGAGCGATGCTAGCATTTCGCGGAGCCCGCCTTCGCGGATGTGTTCTTCGAGACAGATGACGTGCTTGAAGGAACGGAGGGCGGCGGTGGTGGCGGGGCTGGCGGGGTGGAGCCAGGGCATGGAGAAGACGGTGGGGGCGGGGCGGCCGGCGGCGGCTTCGAGGGCAGCGGTTTCGAGAGCGATGGAGAGGACCGAGCCGGTGGCGACGAGGGCGACGTCGGGGTTGCCTTGCTGGACGACGACCGGGTCGGGGGAGAGAGGCGGGGAAGAGTAGAGGTGTTTTTCGCCGGCCTTGCCGAGACGGAGGTAGGAAGGGCAGGGGTTGGCGGAGAGCCACTGGACGGCACCGCGGGCCTCGCCGGGATCAGCGGGGCTGAGGAGGCGGAGGTTAGGGAGAGTTCTGAAGATGGCGATGTCCTGAACGGCGTGGTGTGAGTAGCCGAGATTGCCGTAGGCGAGGCCAGCGCCGACGGCGACGGAGGTGACGGGGAGATTGTGATAGCAGATGTCGTTGCGGATCTGTTCGAGACAGCGGAGCGTGGGGAAGTTGGCGATGGAGTAGGTGAAGACGTGGAAGCCTTCGGAGGCGAGGCCTGCGGCGAGACCGGCCATGTTCTGTTCCGCGACGCCTGCGTTGAGGAAGCGGTCGGGGAATTCGGCGGCGAAGGGTTCGATGACCGAGTAGCCGAGGTCGCCGACGACGAGGAAGATGGCGGGGTTGAGGCGAGCCTGGGCGGTGAGTTCTTCGATGAAGGCGGTTCTCATGACGGGTTTTGTTCCAGTTGGGCGAGGGCCTTGGCGAGGAGATCGGCGTTAGGGGCGCGGTAGTGCCATGCGATCTGATTTTCCATGTAGTCGACGCCTTTGCCTTTGGTGGTGTGGGTGATGAGACAGGAGGGCTGGCCCTTGGAGAAGGGGAGCGAGGAGAGGGCGGCGTGGAGATCGGCGTGGTTGTGGCCATCGACCTCGCGGACGGCCCAGCGAAAGGCCTCGAGCTTGGCGCGGAGCGGTTCGAGTTCGATGACCTCGGAGACTGCGCCGAGACTCTGGATTTTGTTATAGTCGATGATGAGGACGAGGTTGTCGAGCTGGTGCTGGGGAGCGAGGAGGATGGCTTCCCAGTTGGAGCCCTCGTCGAGTTCGCCGTCGGAGAGGAGGGCGAAGGAGCGCCATGGGAGGCCCTTGCGGCGGGCGGCGAGGGCTTTGCCGAGGGCGAAGGGCAGGCCGTGGCCGAGGGAGCCGGTGGAGAATTCGACGCCGGGGACCTTGTGGCTGATGTGGGTCATGAGGCGTGAGCCGTCCTGGCCGTAGGAGTCGAGTTCCGAGAGCGGGAAGAACCCGCGGAGGGCGAGGGCGGCGTAGACGCCGGCGCAGCAGTGGCCTTTGCTGAGGATGAAGCGGTCGCGGTCCGGGTGGCCGGGTTGGTCGGGGAAGACCTTGAGGACACCGGAGTAGAGGACGGCGAGGGTATCGGCCATGGAGAGGACGCCGCCGATGTGACTGGCGTTGGCGGCGGAGACCATGCGGAGGGCATGGTGGCGGATGCCTGCGGCGAGATCAGTGGAAGGGATCATGAGCGGACGAACCATGAGATGTAAGGGTCGAACGGGAGACGGCGCAGGTCGAGCTGACTGAGGTCGAGGGACTCGAGGAGCGCGCTGGTTTCGCCGGCGAATTCGGGGCAGTTGAGCTCGTCGAAGGCGACGACACCGCCGCGGGGGACGCGTGGGAGGAGGGCTTCGAGGGCGGATTTGGTAGGGGCGTAGAGGTCGAAGTCGATGTAGAGGAGACTGACGAGGAGGGAGGGGTGGTCCTTGACGTAGCGGGGGATGGTTTCGCAGGCGTCGCCCTGGACGAGTTCGATTTTGGGGATGTGGCCGAGGGGGCGGTTGGCGTCGTGGATGGAGGCGAGGTTTGCGAGTTCCTCCTGAATGGTGAGGGAAGTGCGGAAGGCACCGGTGCGGCTGTGCTGGGAGCCGCCTTCGGTTAGGTCTTTGGGATCGACGGAGGGGAAGCCGTCGAAGGTATCGAAGCCGATGATGCGGCGGGTGTGGTTGTAGGGTTCGTAGATGGCGGAGAAGTGGTGCCAGCCGAAGAGACCGCCGCCGGCGAAGACCCCGCATTCGACGATGCTGCCGTTGACTGGGAGGGAGTGGCGGAAGAGCTCGTGTTTGGCGAGGAAGCGGGCGATGTCCTGGCGGCGGACGTGGCGGGGGAACGTCTGGAGACGCTGGGCGACTGGGAGGGGTGAGTCGGTGAAAGCGTTGCAGAGCTTGTCGAGGAGGGGGAGTTCGTGGCCGGCGTATTTGGAGACGTGGTGGCCGAGATGGTCGAGGGCTTCAGACATGATGGGTGGGGTGTGGGATGGGTTGATTGTGGAGTTAGAGAGATGAAGAGAGATGAGTCAGGGAGAGTTGGCTAGAGTGGCGATGCCGTCGGCTGGGGAGATGACGGGTTGCCAGCCGGTGGCGGCGGTGAGTTTGGAGATGTCGGCTTCGAGGTGCATGACCTGATCCGGGCGGAAGGGGACGGCTCCGTAGTTAGGTTCCGAGGAGGAATTGGTGGCGGAGCGGAGGAGGTCGAGCCAGAAGCGGAGCGGGAGGGCGGCGCCGCTGCCGAGGTTGAAGTTGCCGGAGGCGGTGGGGGTGGCGGCGGTGGCGGAGATGGCGCGTGCGGCGTCGTTGACGTGGAGGAAGTCCCAGAGTTGGGTGCAGAGCGTGAGGTCCGGGGATTTGCCCGCGCGGAATTCGCGGAGGGCGTACTGGAGGAACCAGTGAGGGGAGTCGCCGGGGCCGTAGGTGGAGAAGACGCGGAGCCATGCGGCGGAGAGCCCGCGGGCTTCTGCGAGGGCGAGGCAGGCGATGCCAGTGGCGAGTTTGGCTTTTCCGTAGAGGGTGGTGGGGAGGGTGGGAGCGTCTTCGTTGAGACGGCGGTTCTGGTTGCCGTATTCGGCTTGAGAGCCGAGGCCGATCCAGCGTTGGCAGCCAGCGGCGGCGGCGAGATCGACCGAGTCCATGGACATGCGGATGTTGTCGGTGATCTGGAAGGCCTCGTTGCGGTCCTGACCGCCGACCCCGCGCCATGCGCAGTGGATGAAGACATCCGGACTGGTGGCTTTGAGGGCGGCGATGGTGGCGGGGTCGGCGAGGTGGGAGTGGTGGAGGATGTGGAGGTTAGGGAGGTGCTGGAGGCGGGCGGGGTTGGAGTCAGGGCGCAGGAGAGCCGTCACCTTGTGGCCGGAGGCGAGGAGGTCGGCGGCGGCGGCGGCTCCGATGAAGCCGGAGGCACCGGTGATGACGGCGTGGAGGGGCATGGGGAGGGGTTAGGATTTCAGAAGCGACCGGCGAGGACGTCGAGGAGCGAGTAGAACTGGTCGGGTTGGTAGCCGAGGGCGGAGACCTCGCGGCGGATTTCGTCGATGTAGCCGAAGCTGAAGACGAGGATGGCGTCGACCGGGTTGGAGGCGAGTTCGTCGAGACTGACGAGAGGGACGCCGGATTTGGGGGCGACGAGGCCTGGGCGTTTGGGTTTTTTGTCGACGAGGTATTTGAGTTTGGGGGCGCTGCGCATGGCGGCGAGCGTCATGACCCCGCGGCCGCCAGCGCCGTAGCCGGCGAGCGTTTTGCCGTTGGCGGTCATCTGGTCGACGAAGCGGTCGAGGTTCTGGATGGCGCTGGTGATGTTGGCGCCGATGAGGGAGTAGTGGTCGAGGTGGTTGAAGGCGTCCGGGGTGGAAGGCTTGACGGCTTTGGCGGCGAGCTGGGATTCGTTCGGGGTGGCGACGAAGATGAGGGAATTGGCGCGGCGGTCGGCTTCGGGGACGAGGTCGAAGTCGATGACGGTGAGGCCTTCGAGGCCGCAGAGCTGGGCGACGGAGGCTTCGGTGAGGTAGATGGAGTGTTCGTGTTCGAAGAGACAGTATTCCTGGCGTTCGATGATCTTTTCGAGGTTATGGATTTCGACGATGAGGAGACCGTGGTCCTTGTTGAGGATGGCGCGGGCGGCGGCGGTGAAGGCGCGGGGGTCTGGGAGGTGGTCGAATGTGTAGGAGAGCATGACGACATCGACCTCTTTGAACTCGTCAGGGAGCTGGTGGATGGAGTCGGCGGTGAAGAGCCCCTGGATGGTGGGGATGCCTTTGGCTTCTGCGACCTTGCAGAGGACGGAGGAAGGCTCGTAGCCGAGGACGCGGCAGCCGGTGTTTTTGAAGGCGACGAGTTGTTCGCCGTCGCCGGAGCCGACTTCGAGGACCTTGCGTGAGGCGGAGGAGGCGGGGAAGCGGGCGACGGTGTTCTCAGCGAGAATGCGCATGAAGCGGCTGGCGGTGGAGGAACCACCGACGGAGTACTGATAGTCCTCGTAGTAGTCGCCGACGTCGACGTCGTGCTGGGTCTGGGCGCTGAGGCAGGACGTGCAGATGAAGACATCGATGTCGGCGCGGAATTCCGAGCCGAGGGCTTCTGGAGTGATGAAGTCGTCGGTGAAGGGCATTTCCGGGAGGTGGAGGAAACGCTGGAGGGAAGTCGAGCCGCAGAGGCGGCAGGCTTTGCGGAAGTGGACCTTGGGTTGGTTCATGGGAGATGGGAGTTAGAGGATTGAGAGAATTCGGAGATTTGCGAGCGGGTGAGGTCGGCTGGGTCCGAGCCCTTGGCGGATTGGAGGTACCATGCGGCGGTCATGCGGACGGTATCGGGAAATTGCCATGCGGGTTCCCAGCCGAGGAGGTGATAGGCTTTTTCGGTGGCGAGGTGGAGTTTGGAGGCTTCGTGTGGAGCGGAGGGGTCGGCGGCGGTGGTCCATGAGCCGCCGGTGTGGGAGAGGAGGGCGGCGACGAGGGCTCCGACGGATTGGTTAGCGGAGACGGCGGGGCCGAAGTTGAAGCCTGAGGTGAGGGCGTCGAGTGGTGCGGAGGAGGCGCAGGCGAGGTTGTGGGAGGCGGCGTGGATGGCTGCGGCGAGCTGGAGGTAGCCGCTGAGGGGTTCGAGGACGTGCTGCCACGGGCGGGTGGCGTGGGGGTTGCGGACGGGGACGGGCTGGCCAGCGAGGACGGCGCGGATGGCGTCGGGGACGATGCGGTCGGGCGCCCAGTCGCCGCCGCCGATGACATTGCCGGCGCGGGCGCTGGCGACGCGGACTGGGGAGTCCGGGGAGTTGAAGAACGAGCGGCGGTAGGCGGCGATGGCGATTTCTGCGGCACCTTTGCTAGCGCTGTAGGGGTCGTAACCGCCCATGGGGTCGGATTCGCGGTAGGGGTGGAGCCATTCGCGGTTTTCGTAGCACTTGTCCGTGGTGACCATGATGACCGTGCAGGGACGGGCGGCGAGACGGAGGGCGTCGAGCATGTGGACGGAGCCCATGACATTGACGGCGAACGTTTCGACGGGTTGGTCGTAGGAGAGGCGGACGAGCGGCTGGGCGGCGAGGTGGAAGACGAAGTCGGGGGCGGTGTCGCGGGTGACGGCGTTGAGGCGGTCGCGGTCCATGATATCGGCGCGGTGGTCTGCGGCGATGCGGTTGTGGAGGTTGAGCTGGTCGAAGAGGAGGGCGTGGGGGAGCGGGTCGAGGGCGTAGCCGTGGACTTCAGCGCCGAGGCCGAGGAGCCATTCGGAGAGCCATGCGCCTTTGAAACCGGTGTGGCCTGTGAGGAGGACGCGGCGGTTGCGGAAGAGGTCGTGGAAGAGGGCTGGCATGGCTGCGGGAGGGAAGTTAGGGAGGTTTACCAGACCTTCCATGGGGCGTCGCCGTCGGCCCAGAGACGGTTGAGGTGCTGGGCTTCCTGATAGGTGTCCATGGGTTGCCAGAATTCGGTGTGGCGGTAGGCGTTGAGCTGGCCGTCGGCGACGAGTTTGTCCATGGGGGCGCGTTCGAGCATGACGGCTGGGTCGTCGGGGAGGTAATCGAACATGGAGTGATCGCAGACCATGTAGCCGCCGTTGATGAGGGTTTTTTCGAATTGGGGTTTCTCTTCGAAGGAGGAGATGGCACCGTCTTCTTCGACGCGCATGGAGCCGAAGCGGCCTGCGGGGTGGACGGCGGTGATGGTGCAGACCTTACCGGCGGCGTTGTGTGAATCGATGGCCTTGTTGATATCGATGGAGGAGACCCCGTCGCCGTAGGTGAGGAGGAAAGGTTCGCCTGCGGGGATGTAGCGCTGGATCTGTTTGACGCGGTAGGCGGTCATGGAGTCTTCGCCGGTGTCAGCGAGGGTGACGCTCCAGTCTTCCTCGTCGTGGTGGTTATGGAAGACGGCTTCGGCGTCGTGGCCGAGTTTGAGGGTGACGTCGCAGGTGTTCCAGAGGTAGTTGCGGAAGTATTCTTTGATCATGTCGCCCTTGTAGCCGAGGCAGAGGATGAACTCGCGGTGGCCGTGATGGGCGTAGGTTTTCATGATGTGCCAGAGGATGGGTTTACCACCGATGGGGACCATGGGTTTGGGGCGGAACTCAGTTTCTTCGCGGAGGCGAGTGCCTTTACCGCCGCAGAGGATGACGACTTTCATTGATGTGGAGAGGCGTTAGGGATTCAGGCGGCGAGAAAGGAAGCGACGGCGGCGATGACGGCGTCGCGCTGTGGAGCGGAGAGTTCCGGGAAGATGGGGATGCTGATGACTTCCGAGGCGAGGCGGTGGGCGGTGGCGCAGTCGGCGCGTGCGGTGTCGGAGGTGTAGGCGAAGCATTCCTGCTGGTCCATGGTGACTGGGTAGTAGATTTCGCAGCCGATGCCGAGGGAAGTGAGGTGGTTTTTGAAGGCGTCGCGCTGGCCCGGGCCGATGATGCGGAGGGTGAACTGGTTCCAGATGTGGGAATTGTGGGCGTAGGGGACTGGGAGGACGATGCGGGCTCCGGATTCGGCGAGCCACGCGTCCTGAGAGGCGACGCACTTACAGTGGGCTGGGTCGGCGGGGACGACGCCGGGGAGCTGGGCGAGGGCTGAGGAGTAGTGTGCGGCGTTGGCCTGGCGGCGGGTGGTGTACTCGCTGTAGTGGGCGAGTTTGACGCGGAGGAGAGCGGCCTGGAGCGGGTCGAGGCGGAAGTTGCCGCCGACGGCTTTGTGATAGTACTTGGGTTTCGAGCCGTGGGTGCGGAGGAGACGGGCGCGCTCGGCGAGGGCGTCGTCGCTGGTGACGAGGAGACCGCCGTCGCCGAAGCCGCCGAGGTTTTTGGAGGGGAAGAAGCTGTAGGTGCCGAAGTGCCCGATGGAGCCGACGGGGCGGCCCTTGTAGAGTGCGCCGATGGCCTGGGCGCCGTCTTCGATGACGAAGAGATTGTGGGCGTTAGCGAGAGCCATGACGGCGTCCATGTCGGCGCTTTGGCCGAAGAGGTGGACGGGGATGATGGCTTTGGTTTTCGGGGTGATTTTGGCGGCGGCTTTGGAGACGTCGATGTTGAAGCAGACCGGGCAGGCGTCGACGAAGACGGGGGTGGCACCGGTGCGGGAGACGCAGCCTGCGGTCGCGAAGAAAGTGAAGGTGGGGACGAGGACCTCGTCGCCTGGGCCGATGCCGAGGGCCATGAGGGCGAGGAGGATGGCGTCGGTGCCGGAGGAGCAGCCGATGCCGTGGGAGGCGTGGACCATGGCGGCGCACTCTTTTTCGAGGGCGTCGACTTCGGGGCCCATGATGAACTGGCCGCTGCGGAGGACCTTGGTGAAGGCGGCGGTGAGTTCAGCTTCGAGGGGGAGATTCTGGGCGTTGACGTCGAGGAGGGGGACATTCATGGCGGTGATGGGATGGGGGGAGAGATCAGGAGAGGGTTTTGAAGGAGTCGTAGGAGGTCGTGCCGGTGGCGAGATGGTCCGGGAGAGGGAGGTCTTCGTCGAGCGAGAGACAGCGGACGGTATTGTTTTCGAGCCGGTAGGAGAAATTGGATTCTGGGCAGACGGCGAGGCCTTCGGAATTGAACTGGAGGAGGTGGCCGTGGCGGCTCATCCAGCCTTTGAGGCGACCGGGGACGCCGATGATGAAGCCGTAGTCGGGGACATCGCGGGCGACGACGGCTCCGGCGGCGATGAAGGAGTAGCGGCCGAGGGTGATGCCGCAGACGATGGTGGCGTTGGCGCCGATGGTGGTGCCGCGGCGGATGAGCGTGTGTTCGTAGAGACTGTGTCGTTTGACCTGACTGCGCGGGTTGGTGACGTTAGTGAGGACGCAGGAGGGGCCGAGGAAGACATCGTCTTCGATGGTGGTGCCGGTGTAGATGGCGACGTTGTTCTGGACTTTGACGTTGCTGCCGATGACGACGTCGTTGGCGACCATGGTATTCTGGCCGAAGATGCAGTTGGTGCCGATGGAAGCGCCTGGGCAGATGTGGGCGAAGTGCCAGACTTTGGTGCCGTCGCCGATGGAGACGGGGGAATCGATGATGGCGGTGGGGTGGGCGAAGAAGGCCATGGTGTGGGAAGAGTCAGGGTTTGGCGCCGCGGAAGAGGGACAGGTCTGAGGAGGAAGCGGAGAGGGACCAGCGGATGTCGGGGAGGTTGAGGGCGGCGGCGATGGATTCGGGCTCGGTGCCTGCGGGGACGGGGATGACGAGTTGGTGGGGTGGGAGGTGTTTGAGGCAGGCGGCGGCGAGACGGCTGACGGAGGCGTTGTCGGGGCCGCCGAGGACGGTGCGGTCGAGGGCCCATGGGGCGACGATCCCCATGTGGTGCCAGCCGAGGATGACATCGTCCGGAGAGGTGTTAGAAGAGATGAAGTCGCGATGGGATTCGAGCCATGCGATGATTTTGCCGCGGGCGTCGGAGTTCCGGGCGGCGAGGACTGGGAGGGGGATGGCGGCGGCTTGTTTGGTGAGGGTGCGGGCGACGGCGGAGGGAGAGAAGGCGCTGTTGGAGAAGGCGACGGGGAGATTGCCTGGAGCGGCGAAGCCTGGGGCCATCCAGTCGAGGGCTGGGCTGCCGGTGAGGGAGTCGGGGAGGAAGCGGCCGCCCCAGACGGCGAAGGCGGAGGAAGCGGCGAGGAGGGCGACGCCTGCGGTGCGGGCTCGTGATGATAGGGCAGGGAACCAGAGGGCGGCGGAGAGGGCGGCCCATGGGATGAAGAGGCGCGAGTGGAACGTGTGAGCGGGGACGGCCATTTCGCCGGAGAGGGCGGCGATGAAGCCGAGTGGTGCGAGGAGGAGGGCGAGGGCGGCGATGCGTGCGGGAGCGGGAGTGGAGGCGGGGAGCCACGAGCGGGAGCGGCGTGCGGCGGCGGCGGCGGCGAGCAGAACGAGGGCGGCGACGGTGCAGCGTGCGGCGGTGAAGAAGGCGGCACCGGCGAGTTTGCCGGGGGTGGGGAGGGCGCGTTCTTTGAAGCGGTCAAGGTTGCCGGATGAAGCGGCGAGGAGCGCGCCGGGGTCGCGACTGGCGGCGAGGTTGATGATTTTGAAGAGGACGAAGAAGAGGATGGTGCCGAGGGTGAAGGCGGCGGCCCAGCGGAGCGTGGAGGAGAAGGTGGAGGGGCGGGAGATTGGGGAAGTGTCAGGGTGGCGGCGGAG
>CANHUG010000085.1 GCA_947462995.1 Verrucomicrobiales bacterium
CCAAACGGATCAGGCTCCTGCGCCACCAGCGGCAGCACCCCAGCACTCAGTAAACTCAGGATCAGCGGAAACTTCATAAATTCAATGAGCGCAGGGCACCACCACTTTCATTTAACGATCCGTCTCACTCCGGAAGTTTCGCATGCGACCCGTCACAGAACGGCTCCTTCCCCGAATGCTTGCACGCACACATCGCCACCGTCTTCTCCTCGGTCAGCGTGAACTTCACCGGCGCAAGCCCGGTCCCTTTATGCGATCCGTCGCAAAACGGCTGGGTCTTCGAACGCCCGCACGAACACCACCAGTAGTCTCCGGCAGCAAGGGTCATCAACTGTGGCTTCCGGTCGCAAATGATTCTGTCTTCCATAATGCCTCCACCATACCCGGCAACATCCAGCCGGAAACCGGAATTCTCCACGCCCTCACGGTCGCCAACTTCCTCAGTCGTCCGCGCTCTCGATCTTCGCCACCACCTTCAACCGGTCCACCAACCCCCTCGTCGCCTGCTGCCGCTGCTCGTGCCGCATCCGCTCCACCACCTCCGCCTGCACGTCCGCAAACGGCCGCGGCCGCGGCACCCGGTGCCCCGTGATCTTCGCCAGATGAAACCCCCAGTGACTAGCAAACACCGGACTCACCTCTCCCTCCGAAAGCGAAAACACAATCAGATCAAACTCCTCCATGTAATCCCCACGCTTGAACCACCCGAGGTCCACTAGCTTGTCCTCCTTGTCCGTGTGCTCCAGCGCCAGCACCTCGAAATCCTCGCCCGCACGCACCCGCGACCTGATTCCCCGCAGAAACTCATACAGGCGTTCCCGGTCCTCCGACTTCTCCACGTGCTTGAACAGATGCGACGCCCGGATCTCCTCCGCCGTCATGAACTCCCCAAGGTGTTCTTCATACCACTGCTGCTGCTCCTCCGACGGCGCATCCGTCTCCTCGCCCCACGCCTCCCGCATCAACCGATCCACCCGCAACCCCGCCCTCACATCTTCCCGCACCAGATGCTCCGTCTCCGGCGTCAGCCCGGTGTTCGCAAAAAACGCCTCGCGCCCGCCGTGCTCGGTCATCAACCGCTCCACGCCCTCCAGAATCTCCTCCTCCGCAATCTCAGGATACCGCCGCTCCGCTTCCTGATTCAGCAGCACCCGCGCCGTAATGTTGTCCCGCGCATACTGCCGGAACTCGGGATCCCGCTCGCAGCACGACACCCGCGCCATCCGCTCGTAGTGCGCTTTGATGTTCTGAAATTCCTCGTGGAGAATCTCCGGAGGAATCGTCTCGCCATTGATGATCAGTGCCATGATTTGTCAGGATCTTCAGTTCAATCCACCAGCGCCGGAGCCCACGGCCACAGCTTCTCCAGCACCGCCGTCCGCACCCACCCGCGCAGCGGTTCATCCGACGCCGACGGAATCGCCGCATACGTCCACAATCCCTCCGTCCGCAATGGCCGCACCTCACTCCCCGGCGGCAGCGATATCACCGTCGGCGACGCCTCCACAGGCGCAGTAAACGCCGCCGCGTCCTTCGCCACCACCACCATGCACTCACCCACCGGAGCCATCGCCCGCTGCTTGAGCACCAGCGCCGTCACCCCAGCCGCCAGCACCGGAACCGCCAGCGCTAACAGGGTCACCGGCACCCAGCGTCTCCCGACCGCAGGGGTCCACCACACCAACCACAACACCGCCAGCCCAGCCACCCATCCAGCCCCCGCCACCGCCAACTCCACCCACCGCCGCGGCACACGCTCCGCCCACCCGCGCTCGAAACTCAGAAATCCTAGCTTGTTCCCCAGAAACCTCAGGTTCTGCCGGGTCTCAGCCACCCAGAACGCCAGCGCCAGTCCCCGCCGGTTCCACAACACCGCCTTCGCCTCATCCCCCGCCCGGAAATGCGCATTCGCCAGATTGTGACACAACGCCGCCGACACCACCCCGCCCGACGCCGCAGGAATCGCCTCGTACTTCTCAATCGCCTTCGCCCAGTCACCCGCCGCATACGCCACCCCCGCATCCGCAAACAACTTCGCCGCCTCCCCCGGCGGAGCCGCTTCACCAGCCGCCAGCGGCGGCACAAACATCAGCAGAAACACCAGAAGAACACGCACAGTCACACACATGAGTCGATAACAGAAAAAGTTTCAGGGAGCCAGCCGGGCACCCAGTACCCTCAACGCCGTCGCTCGTTCATCCGCAGGCAACGGCTCATCCGCAGCCGCACCAGCATACAGCCTCACATCTCGCCGCCCCAGCACCGCCGCCAGCTCGGCATCCTCCGGAACCTCCCGGCCCTTCCGCCGCGTCCACGCATTCACATACTCACTCACCAACCGGTAAAACACCCCCGCATTCCCGCTCTCCGCCCTCAGTTCCCCAAGTATCACCGACAACTCCCGCGGCGCTCCCGGCTGCGGCCGCTTCGCCTCCCGCTCCGCACGATTCCGCCGCACCAGCCCACCACCAAAAATCAACGCCGCCAGCCCCGCAGGCAATGCATGCCACCACCCGCCCGGCGCTGCCACCATCGTCCCGCCCACCGGCAGAAACCCTCCGGCCGGCAGCAGTTGCGGCAGGATATCCTGCAAATCCTCGTCAGGCATCGCCACCCCAGCCGTCGAAAAATCCTTCGCCCCATCCCCTCCCGGCCCCGCCGCAGGCACCGCCGCCTCCGGCTGACCAGTCACCACCAGCTCCAACGGCTCCGTCTTCACCGTCTCATACTTGCCCGTCGCCGGATTGAAAAAACTCAGCGCATACACCGCCTTCATCGTCCCCGCCTTCTCCGGAAACACCAGCTGCGAAAACACTTTCTGACCAGGCTCCAACCCCCAGTCCCGATTCTCCTGCGCCACCTTCGCCGGATACGTCCGGAACCCAGCCGCATCCTCCAGCACCGGCGCACCCACCGTGTCAAAATTCCCCGTCCCCGTCACCGCCAGCTCAAACGCCACCGGATCCCCTAACTGCACCGTCCACGGCCCCGCCCCGGGCCCGTCCGCCCTCCCCATCACCCGGAAACTCCCCACCGCTCCCCCAAAACCCTCCGGCTTCCCCGGCGGCAGATCCTTCACCGTAATCTCAATGCTGTTGCTCTTCAGCTTCAGACTCCGCCGCGACGACGGCATCCCCCCAAACGGATCCCGGAACCCGCCAGCCATCGGCATCAGCACATCCGCCTTCACATCCGCAGGCCCCAGCACCAGCTTCCCTGGCTTCATCGCCGTCATCACACTCTGCGCACGATACACCCGCCACGTCTCATTCCCCACATCCTGAAGATCCAGACTCGGCACCCGGTCAAACCGCGCCACCGCAAACCCCTCCGACGCAATCGTCGGAAACAACTGACTCGCTATCTGCACCGCCGGATGCATCAGCACCGTCACCGTCACCGGCGCAATCTCCCCCTTCCAGATCTCCGTCTTCCCCACACTCAACTGCACCTGCGGACTCATCCCATCCGCCAGCGGCTCCGCACCCTCCTTCACCGTGATCGTCGCCGGCTCGGAAACCATCTGCTTCCCGTCCACCGTGAAACTCTGCGCCGGAATCGTGAACGTCCCCTCGTTCTCCGCCTCAATCACATACCTCATCTCCACAAACCGCTTCAACGTCCCATTGCTGAACATCTGCTGGGTCGACACCCCCGCAAACCGAATCCCCAACCCGTCCACTTCAATCTCCCGAGGATACGACTCCAATGCCCCCACTCCCTCCAACCGGTACGACAACACCACGTTCTGCCCAGGACTCACCGTCGACGCCGTCAGTTGCGGCTTGATCGCCGGCAACGCCGCCTCACCAGCCGGCACCGCTCCCGGCGCAGGCACCGCCGCCCCAGGATCAACCGCCGCAGGCGGCTGCCCAGGAACAGGCACCGCCGCAGGCGCAGGTGTCGCCGCAGGCACCGCCGCAGGCGGCTCTCCAGGCGCAGGCACCGCCCCACTCGCCGGCGGAACCGCCGCGCCAGGATCACTCCCAGGCGTCTGCGCCCCCACCGGAACCTGAACCGCCATCAGCAGCGGCAGCACCATTCGGAATCCGGTCGATGTCATGCGTTGGTTTGTTGTGTCATCTTGTTAGTCTTACCAGTCCTTCGCAGGACGAACCTCGCGGCCCGCTTCCATCCGCGGCCGCACATTCTTGTCCTCGTCGGACAACTGCTTCAATTGATCCATCGCCTCGCTCCGGCTATACCCGGTCGCACTGTTGACCGCATCATCCTCCGACTCCGGCTCGCCTTCCGCAGGCTCGCCGTCCTTCCCTCCAGGCTGATTCCCCCCACTCTGCGTCCCAATGTTGCCATCGCGCTCCGCATTCGTCTCCTCACGCGCCTTCTCCGCCTCACCATCCTTCTCCTCACCTTCCTTCCCGCCTCCTTTGCCCTCGTCGCCCTCCTCTTCACCACCAGCTCCGTCCCCCTCTTCTTCACCATTCTCCCCGGACTCGCCATCGTTCTGATCGCCACCGTCATTCTTCTCCCCATTCTTGCCCTTCCCCTGATTCTGCCCCTCACCCTGAACCTCACCCTGAACCTCACCCTCGCCTTGCCCCTCTCCCTTGCCCTGACTCTTCCCTTTCCCCTGACCCTTCCCCTTGTTCTTGCCCTGCTGCTGACCTTGCCCCTGACCCTGCTGCTGCGCCATCTGCTCCCGCTTCTCCTTCAGCTTCTTGATCAGCTCCGCCACCGCATCGTGATTCTTCCGCGCCGCCGCATTGTCGCTGTTCAGCACCAGCGTCTCCTGAAAATGCTCCAGCGAATTCTCCAGCCGCCGGATCAATCCATCCATGTACTTCAGTGTCGGCTTCTTCACCCGCTTGTCCTGCACCTTCGCCTGCTCAAACACCGTGTTCGCTAGGTTGTAATGCCCGTTCTCCCGCAGCTTCACATCGTCCGCCGCCAGCACCGACCCGAACGCATCCATCGCCGCATCAAAATCCCCTGCCTTGAACGCCGCCGTCCCGCGCGCAAACTGCAACTGCTCAGGCGTGTTCACCGCCGCTCGGTTCGTCCCCAGAAACCTGTCCGCAATCACCCCAAACCCTCGCTCCGCCGCACCCGCATCCGCAGGCGCAGCATCCCCGCTCTGCTCCAGCAACCGCTCGAAGTTATACTGCGCATTCGCAAAATCTCCCTCCCGGTAAAACTTCCACGGGTCCCCCACCACCGGCTCCGCCGCCGCCGCCCGCCCGCCCTTGCCGCTCTCCGCCGCATCCGCCTGCCCCACCAAACCAACAACCGCCACCAGCACCAACAACGCCGCAACCGCCGGACCCGCCAGCACCGCAGGCCTCCGATGCCGCGCCACAATCCCCAGCAGATACGCCGTCACCAGACACCCTAACCCCCCAGCCAGCGGCCACTGATACCGATCAACTGCCTTCTTCGTCGTTTTTCCTTTCATGGCGGATCTTTGAAGTTTCTGCAGAATCAATTCCAACCGGGAATCACTCACCCCTTTGCTGTCCAGCGGCAGATACAACCCTCCCGTCAGGGTCGCCAGCTTCATCAGCACATCACGCTGCAATCGCGTGAACACAATCTTCCCATTCCGATCCCGGAAATACCCTCCCTGCGCCTCCGCATCAGGAATCACTCCCCCAGCCTGCGTCCCCACCGCCACACACACCAGCGCCACCCGCGCATCCCGCGCCCGCTTCGCCGCCGCGATCGCCTCCCCTTCCAGTTCCTCCCCATCCGAAAACAGAATCAGTACCTGCTGCCCTGACAAATCCGACTTCCCGAACGTCTCCACCGCCTTGTCGATCGCACGCGCCAGATTCGACCCTCCCCGCGGAATGATCTCCGCATCCATGCTGTCAATGCTCTCCACCAGCGCATCAGTATCCGGCGTGATCGGCGCATACATGAACGCACTCCCCGCAAACGGCATCAACCCGATCCGGTCACCCCTCAGCTTCTTCACCAGATCCTGCGCCGCCAGCTTCGCACGCGTCAGCCGGTCCGGCTGCAAGTCGTTCGCTAGCATGCTCTTCGATGTATCAATCCCAATAATCAGGCTCCTCCCCGCCCCTCCCGACTCCTCCTCCGTATACCCCCACTGCGGCCGCGCCAGCGCCGCAATCATCAACCCGATCCCCAGCAACTCAAAACCAAACACAAACCACGACCTCCCGCGCCCATGCCACGAAACCAGCCGCTCCAGCAGCCTCGGAGCAGCCATCCGCGTCACCGCCTGCGTCGCCCGCCCATCCGCAAACCACCGCAATACCGTGAATAGCGGGAGCAGAAGCAGCAACCAGAGCGCCGCAGGCTGGGCAAAGGAAAAATTCACAGCAGGCGTCAGGGATAGCGTCTCAAGATCGTCTGGCGCGCCAGCAGGCCAAGTCCGGCCACACCAACCGCACCCCACAGCGGATACATGAACAATTCATCAATCAGCGTGCTCCGGCGCACATTCAGCTTCGTCTTCTCCAACCGGTCAATCTCCTTGAAAATCGAGTCCATCGCATTCGCATCCCGCGCCTGATAAAATCTCCCGTTCGTCACCCGCGCCACTTCCTTCAAGGTCTCCTCGTCAAACTCCTGCCTCACCCCCACATGCATCCCGTCAGGCGTCGGCACCGGCACCTGATGATAACCATCCGTCCCGATCGCGATCGCATAAATCTTGATCCCCAGCGTCGCCGCCAGCTTCGCCGCTTCCCGCGGCCCGATCTTCCCCGAATTGTTCGCCCCGTCCGTCACCAGAATGATGATCTTGCTCCGCGACTCACGATTCGTCAGCCGCTTCGACGCCGTCGCCAGCGCACTCCCGATCGCCGTCCCCATGTCCCCCGTCTGGTTGAACCAGATCCTGTCCAGCGTCTCCTCCAACCAGTTCTTGTCCAGCGTCAGCGGCGACGCCAGATACGGCCGCCCGGAAAATACCACAAAACCCACCCGGTCACTCGGCCGCTTCCGGATGAAATCCCGCGTCACTTTCTTCGCCACCGTCAACCGATCCACCTTCTCGTTCCCCACCCGCATGTCCTGAATCGACATCGATAGCGACAAATCCAGCGCCATGAAAATCTCCACCCCGCTCTCCTCAATCTTCTCCTCCGTCCGCAGCTTCTGCGGCCGCGCCATCCCCGCGATCCCCAGCGCCATCGCCCCAACCGTCAGAAACATCCCCAGCGCCACCATCGCCGACCGCGTCTTCCTCCCTGCCCCGCGCAGCAGATGCAGCGACGAAAACTGCAGCGCCGACTGACGCCCCGCCGCCCCCCGCAGCAGCAACAACAACGGCAGCAGCAGCAGCAACCAGAACCACCCAGGCTCCGCAAATCGGAAATTGTCAGGCAACAGGCGCATTTGGTATCGGCGGCACCGCCGCCTGTGTAGTGTTCAAACTCGCCGGCCTCACCGGCTCAGGCAACGGAGCCGACTGCGATGCCTCCACCGCCGCAACCGCCGACGCAATCAGCGCCGCCCGTTCCTCCGCTCCCGCCCCGTACTTCACCCGGTCACACGCCGCCAGCACTCCCTCGAAAACCGCTACCGCAGGCAACGGCGGCGGCACCCGCCTCCGAACCCGCCCCATCAACTCAGGCGTCGTCGCATACCGCGCCATCACGCCAGTGCTTCGGTCAAGGTAATGCCGGATAATCTCCGACACTTCCTCCGCCACCACCAATCCATCCGCGTTCTGCCTCGCACCCAATTCCTCAAGCCGCCGCAACGCCTCCCGCGCCGCCTCCGGCGGCAACCCCGGCACCGCCAAACGCCGACTCACCGCCCGAAGCCACATCCACCCAAGCATCAGCACCACCGCCACCAGCACGCCCGCCAGCAGCCACCACCACAACGCCGCACTCGTCCCCCCCGCCGCCCCAGGCGCGACAGGCTCGACAATCGTTTCCAGCTCCGGAAATGGTATCATGCTTCTTTCAAACTCAGTGCGGCCGCCACCTTAGGGGCGGTTTTCCCAAATGCAAAACGTCTGCCGCCTTTTTCCCGGTCGGAAATGCGTCGCCCCACACCCATTCTGTCTCCCCTTCCCACTCCCACTCCCACACCCACCCGAACACACCAGAAAACAAAAAGACCGCCCTGCCGCAGTCGCGCTGCCAGCAGGGCGGTCACATTCTCAGCTCGCCGCTCAGGCGTACGACCCAGCCTTCGACGGATCACACTGCCCTGGCACCGGCACAGGATAGTTCCCATCCTTGTCAGGATTCACCGTCGCAGGCGCATCAAACGCCAGATTCGCAGGCATTTCACTGTTGTTCCACGCCAGCGCTTCATCCCACTTGATCATCTTCCCGCTGTACGTCGCATACCGACCCAGAATCGACGTGAACGTGCTCTCCGCTCCATAATAAGCGTTGTTCAACGGCTTGTTGTCCCGGATCGCCGCATACAACTCGTTGTGCTCGTTCTGATACGGATTCCCGTCGCTGTCCTGCTGACGATAACGCCAGATCGTCTTGCCCGCACGGTCCTTGATCGTCGCCCCGCCACCGCCGTCAATGTACAGCGTCCCCTTCGATCCAATGATGATCTCGCTCACCGCATTCCAGCAGTTCGGCTGGTGACGGCACTGGCTGTTCATGATCACCCCGTTCGGATACGTGTACTCCACATAGTGGTGGTCGAAGATCTGCGTCTCCTTCGGATTGTTCCGCACCGCACGCCCACCAAGCCCCTGCGCACTCACAGGATGCCCGTCCATGAACCAGTTGATCACGTCAATGTTGTGAATGTGCTGCTCGTTGATGTGGTCCCCGCACAACCAGATGAAGTGATACCAGTTCTTCACCTGATACTGAATCTCCTTCCACTCTGGCTTCCGGTCCACTTTCCAGATCCCCGCATTGTTCCAGTAACACTGCGCCGCAATGATCTCTCCAATCATCCCCTCCTTCACCTTCTCCTTCGCCGCACGGTAATTCGCCTGATACCGCCGCTGCAACCCAACCACCACCTTCAGGTTCTTCTGCTCCGCCACCTTCGCATTCTCAAGCACCATCCGGATCCCCGGCGAATCCACACCCACCGGCTTCTCCATGAAGATGTGCTTTCCAGCCTCCACCGCTGCCTTGAACATCATCGGCCGGAACCCCGGAGGCGTCGTCAGCAGCACCACATCCGCATGCTGCAGCACTTCCTTGAACGACTCCAATCCCAACGCCTTCCGGCTGTCAGGAACATCCACTCGGTTCCCGAACTTCGCCTGCAGGCTCGAAAGCGTCGGCTCCATCCGCTCAGCAAACGCATCCGCCATCGCCACCAGACGCGTCCCGCCGCTCGTCAGCGCCTGCTCCGCAGCACCACCCCCGCGACCGCCACAGCCCACCAACGCAAGCTTCAGCTCATCGCTCCCAGCCACCTGCGCGCAGGCTTCGATCGGGAGATTGACAGCGGCCGCCGCAGCAGCGGCCCCGCCAATGAATTGACGGCGGGAAGCTGCCTGCTTCTCCGCGGTCTGTGGTGTCTTCGGGTTTTGCATGGATTGTAAGATATGTTGATACGGCCCCTTCAGGCACGCCGGGGGGGCACCTTCAAGAGAACGCTCCCGTTCTGCAAGGTCTTGCGCCCCGCGGAAAGACAATTTTTCTCCCGCTTTGCGGACCAATCCTTCCCAGCACCCCCATCCCCCCCCCGCACTCGCCTTTCAGTGCCGCTCCGCAGACAACCGCAACCGCCGGTCCAACTCCTCGTCAGGATCCGTCACCTCAGGCTTCGGCCGCCGCGACGGCTCCACCAGCTTGATGTTCCCAAACCGCACATACCCGATCCCAAGCTTCTCCGACCTCACCCGCGCCCACCCATCCATCGCATTCGCCGACAGCAACTGCACCACATGCCCGCCCATCAGATACTTCTCCGGCAGCACATCCGTAAACTTCGGCACGTCATAGTGAAACCCGTTCACCCCGCCCTTCAGCTTGTAAAACGCACCCGGCACCGCCAGCGACCGCTCGTCCGCCAGCGCCGCAATCTCCGGCGGCTGCCACGGCTTCGCCGACTTGCAGCCCACCCCGGCCACCACCACCACAGCCATCAAAATCATTCGGAAACTAAAGAACATCCCCACCCATTCCCGCACCTCCAGCCCTTGTCAAGAATCCCACCCGCTCCACGCACCCCCTCTGCGGAACGATCCATGGTTGCATCCACGCCACACCATCCATACTGCGCGCCCTGAACTCCCCGCGGCCCCCCTGCCGCCCTCTCATGCACGAACTGGTCTTCTCTACGCGCACTACCCTCCCTAGCCGCACCCCCGACGTCCTCGACCGCAACCAGGCACTCCTCAACGCGGCCGAAGGTTACGTCTACAAGTCCGTCGCCGGTACCGACCTCG
This sequence comes from Verrucomicrobiales bacterium, assembly GCA_947462995.1. Lineage (GTDB taxonomy): Bacteria > Verrucomicrobiota > Verrucomicrobiia > Verrucomicrobiales > V1-33 > V1-33. Next base: position 10,322 of record CANHUG010000085.1, read on the forward strand.
GCGCCTACGTCTTCCGCCCCGAAGGTTCCCCTCCCCCCGCCGGTTGGCCCTCCGCCCTCTTCTTCTTCAGCAGCACATGGGACACAGGCCTCCTCAGCCAGTTCGCCCCACACGCCCTCTACCTAGCCAGCCGCGGCATGGCCGGCGTCCTCATCGACTACCGCGTCGCCGCACGCCATCCCGGCGCCTCCCCACTCGACGCCATGCAGGACGCCCGCTCCGCCATCCGCTGGGCCCGCGAACACGCCGCCGAACTCAAATTCGACCCCTCTCGCATCGTCGGCATCGGCGGCAGCGCCGGCGCCCACGCCATCCTCTCCGCCGCCATGCTCCGCCGCTTCCTCGAAGCCGATGGCGAAAATACCGCCGTCCCCTGCGCCCCAAACGCCCTCATCCTCTTCAGCCCAGTCACCGACACCTCCCGCAAATCAGGCGCAGGCTTCGACCGCTTCCCTGACAAAGCCACCGCGCGCCACGCCGACCTCACCGCCGCCGTCCGCAGCCGCCTCCCCCCCATGCTCATCTTCCACGGCACCGCCGACCGCGTCGTCCCCTTCGCCAACAGCAAAAAATTCCGCCGCCGCAACTGGTGGCACCGCAACCTCTGCCGCCTCCGCCCCTTCGAAGGCAAAGGCCACGGCTTCTTCAACTTCAATGTCAGTGTCCGCGTCTACGAACTGACCCTCTCCGAAATCGACGCCTTCCTCGTCGAACTCGGCTTCCTCCAACCCAACCCCGACGACGACGGGGTCCCCCGCCTCGGCTAACCCCACAACACCATGGACTTCAGCCGCCCCTTCACCGACTCCCCAACGGCCGCGCTCCTCTGCTTCGACTTCGACGGCACGCTCGTCGATAAACCCTCCGACCCCTACGACATCGCCCAACTCGAATCCCGCCTCGATCACCTCCGCCGCCGCGGCGCAGCATGGGGCATCAATACCGGCCGCTCCCTCCTCCACACACTCGACGGCCTCCGCGAACATGGCTTCCAGTCCATCCCGGACTTCATCATCGCCCGCGAATCCGAAATCTACCACCGCACCGCAGAACGCCGCTGGGGACCCCTCGGCGACTGGAACCTCCGCTGCCTCGAAGTCCACAAACACTTCTACAAATCCCACGCCAAATTCTTCAAACTCCTCCGCCGCCACCTCGGCTCAGACCTCAAAGGCGCCCGCTTCATCGAAGACCGCGACGAACCCGCCGGCATCGTCACCAACGACGAACCAACCATGGAACGCGTCGTCCATTGGCTCGAAGCACACCGCTCCTCATGGCCAGACCTCGCCTACCAGCGCAACAGCATCTGGCTCCGCTTCACCCACCGCAATTACAACAAGGGCTCCGCTCTCCTCGAAGTCCGCAGACTCGCAGGCATCGGCCCCGAATTCACCTTCGTCGCCGGCGATAATCACAACGACTTCCCCATGCTCCACACCGAAGTCGCCCACGGCATCGCCTGCCCAGCCAACGCCATCCCCGAAATCTCCTCCCACGTCGCCAGCCTCGGCGGCTACGTCGCCACCCAATCCGCCACCAAGGGCATCACCGCCGCACTCGAACACTTCTTCTACCCGGACCCCTCCGACTGGGCCGGCGCCTGACCGCAATCCCGGGATTCGCAACCGACGGGCATTGCAGGATTC
>CANHUG010000086.1 GCA_947462995.1 Verrucomicrobiales bacterium
CGCTAAATACTAATAGTAAGGCGGTTACGTCCGACGCCCGCGACCTCCGCGAGAATTGCGACTTCTGGATCACCGACCCTCCCTACGCCGACGCGGTGAACTACCATGAGCTTGGCGACTTTTTTCTGGCGTGGTATGACAAGCAGCTGGCGAAGACCTTTCCCGAGTGGACGCCCGACGCCCGTGCCGAACTTGCCGTGCGCGGCGATGGCGATGACTTCCGGCGTTCCATGGTGGAGATTTACAGGAACCTTGCCCGTCACATGCCTGACAACGGATTGCAGATGGTGCAGTTCACCCATCAGGATCCGGGAGTCTGGGCGGATCTCGGGATGATCCTCTGGGCGGCGGGATTGAAGGCCACTGCTGCCTGGACGATCAGCACGGAGACGGAGGCCGTTGGGATCAAGAAGGGCAACTATGTGACTGGCACCGTCTGCCTTGTGCTGAGAAAGCGCGTCTCTCCAGAGCCGGGCTTCCTTGATGAGCTATACCCACTGGTCGAGGATGAAGTGCGCCGTCAGATTGCCTCCATGCAGGCGCTTGACGAGGGAGGGGAACCTAACTTCAACGATGCCGACTACCATCTGGCCGCCTACGCCGCAGCCCTAAAGGTACTGACGCAGTATGCCACCCTTGATGGAAAGGATGTCGAGCACGAAGTCTTCGCCGTCCGGGACAAGAAAGCGAAGAGCGATTTCCAGGTCGTCATTGAACGAGCCATAACGATCGCCTGCAATCTTCTCGTTCCCCGCGGCCTTGGTGGCTCATGGCGTGACCTTTCCCTAGTCGAACGCTACTACCTGTGCGCCCTCGACATCGAGAGCCGGGGCGAGCGCCGCAAAGGCATGTACGAGGAATTGGCCCGCGGCTTTGGCGTGACTGACCTGCGACCGATCCTTGAGAGCGACAAAGCCAACGGGACCCGCATCAAGTCCCCGTCCGACTTTGGAAAGACGCTGCTGGCCCAGCCTGGAAGCGGCGGTCAGCATCCATTCGCTCCCGCGCCATTGCGGCACCTGCTCTTCGCCATCCGGGAGACCGTCACCACGGAATCGCCGGAACCTGGCCGCCAGTACCTCCGCGATAGCTTCGGCCAGCACTACTGGAACCAGCGTGAGCGTTTCATCGTGCTGCTCGAATGGCTCGCCTCTCTCGGAAATGCTGATTCCATGAAGGAATGGGTAACCGATTCCGAAGCCGCCCGCATTCTTGCGGGGAGGCTGAAAAACGATCATGCTTGATGCCAATGAACATCGAATCCATCCGAGTGAGGAATTTCAAGGCACTGCGGGAGGTGCGACTGGACAATCTGCCGCCCTACTGTGTTTTTGTGGGTCGTAATGGCACCGGGAAAACGACGCTCTTTCGCGTTTTTGCGTTTCTCAAGTGCTGCCTTTCGAAGAACGTGCGTGCGGCTCTCAATGCTGAGGGTGGCCGCAACGGGTTGAGGGAAGTCTTGAGTCGGGGCCATGCCGACGAAGACCTTGAAATTGAGATCCAATTCCGTCTCGACATTGCCGGCACCAATCGGCTCGTCACCTATCGTGTAGAGATCGGCGAGGGACCCGGGCGCGGGCCGATCGTCAAGAAGGAGATCCTCCGCTACAAGCGTGGCCGCTACGGATCGCCATTTCATTTCATCGATTTCACCGAAGGCGAAGGTTATGCGATCAACAACGAGGAAGAATTTGATAAGCCGGATACCGAGCTGACCCGTGAATACCAGAAGCTCGACTCACCAGACACCCTTGCCATCAAGGGCCTGGGCCAGTTTGAAAGATTCAAGGCGGCCTCGGCATTCCGTCAGCTCATCGAGAACTGGCACATCTCGGACTTTCACATCCAGAGCGCCCGGGGCGACAAGGAAGAAAGCGATGCCGAGCACCTCTCCTCAAGTGGAGACAACCTGCCATCGGTGGCCCGCCATCTCTATGAGCAGCACCCTGATCTCTTCGCCTCGATCAAGCGCCGCATGCAGGAGCGGGTCCCCGGCATATCGGACATCGAAGTCACCGTGACCGAAGACGGGCGACTGCTCATGCGGTATCGCGATGGGGCGTTCAAGGAGCCGTTCATCGACCGCAACGTGTCTGACGGGACGATCAAGATGTTTGCGTACCTTGTCCTTCTCGCCGATCCGAAACCCCACCCGGTACTTTGTGTGGAGGAACCGGAGAACCAGCTTTATCCGGAACTGATGGGCGTGCTTGCCGAGGAGTTCCTGCAATATGCCGAGCGAGGCGGGCAGGTTTTTGTTTCGACCCATTCGCCCGATTTCCTCAATGCCGTGCCGCTGGCGTCGATCTACTGGCTGGAGAAGGACGCGGGCGAGACGGTGATTCATCGGGCTGCCGAGGCTCCAGCGCTGGTTCGTCTAGTCGATGCTGGCGACCTGCCAGGGCAACTTTGGCACCAGGGACTTTTCAATTCCAAAGCGCTTTCAAACGCATGATGACGGGCAGGATGATCCTGTTGACCGAAGAGGAATCGATGAACTTGACGGTTCGGGCGTTGATTCCACGACTGTGTCCTGGTGCGGAGGAATTCCGCCACTGGCTCGTCATATCCCATCAGGGAAAACCGGATCTCGACCGGTCTTTCCCACGGAAAATCCAAAGCTGGCGGGAGCCTGGCGCATCTTTCATCGTGCTGCGTGACAATGACGGCGCGGATTGCACGAAGCTCAAACGGGCTCTACGAGACAGAGTGCCGGAAACGGCAACTCCAGTCATCATTCGCCTGGTATGCCAGGAACTGGAAAGCTGGTTTCTGGGAGATCTTGATGCTGTCGCATCAGCCTATCCTCAGGCTTCCCGCCATGCGTCATTCAAAAACATAGGGAATCGCGATCCCGACAGTCTGACAAATGCTTCGGAAATACTGACGAATCTTACCGGGACTGCCGCGAAGCGAATCCGCGCCGCAGCGATTGCCGAGCAACTTGACCCGGAGCGCAATCGCTCGAAGAGCTTTGCGGTTTTCATGCGGAGCGTTCGGCAAGGGCTCGCGAACTTGCAGTAGCAGCCATGATCCAGCGCCATTCCAGCAGACGCAGCCGACTTGACCATGCCGTCCTCAGCAAGAGGCTGGAGGGGGCGGTGTCGTATGACCGGATCGCAGGGTACTTCCGGTCGAGCCTGTTTGAGGTGGCTGGGGAGGCGATCTTCGGGGTGAAGGGGAAGATTCGGATCATCTGCAATTCGGATCTTGATCCGGAGGACCTGGCGACAGCGGCGGCGGCCCAGGCTGCGCTGCGCCGGAGTTGGTGTGCGGGCAAGCCGGAGGATGCTCCGCCAGCGGCATTGCCCCGGTACCGGGCGCTGTACGAGGCGCTCACGGGTGGCAGGATGGAGGTGCGAGTGCTTCCGGATTCGGCGTTTGGATTGATTCACGGTAAGGCCGGGGTGGTGCGGTATGCGGACGGATCGGCGACTGCGTTTCTTGGCAGCGTGAATGAGAGCGCGTCGGCATGGAAGCTGAACTACGAACTTCTCTGGGAGGACAGCGAGCCGGAGACGGTCGCTTGGGTGCAGGAGGAGTTCGATGCGCTCTGGAACGATCCCCGTGCCATCGACCTCGCTTGCTGCCCATTCATTGCGCAGGATGTGCAGCGTATCATCGGGCGCACTGTGATCGAGCCTGCGGACGTGAGGGCGACTACTGATGTGACCACGGTGGCGGCGGCGGCGGCGGTGGAATCGCCGGTTTACCGCCGGGAGCAGGGGCTGTGGCCGCACCAGAAGTACTTTGCGCGGCTGGCGCTGGAGCGGCACCGTCTGGGAGGAGCAAGGCTTGTGCTAGCCGACCAGGTTGGGCTTGGCAAGACCGTGCAGCTGGCGATGGCCGCTCTGCTGATGGCGCTGGATGATCCCGGCGGCGGCCCGATTCTGGTTCTGGCTCCGAAACCGCTGCTCCAGCAGTGGCAGGATGAACTGATGGAACTCCTTCTGCTTCCGTCGGCACGCTGGAATGGCCGTGCATGGGTCGACGAGAACGATCTGGAGTATCCGTCAGAAGGCCCAAAGTCGCTCGGCCGTTGCCCGAGGCGGATAGGACTGGTCTCACAGGGACTGGTTGTGAGGGGCATGTCCGAGGCGGTCGGTCAGCTGCTCAGTCGGCGATACACGTGTGTGATTGTCGATGAGTCGCATCGTGCCCGCCGGCGGAATGTACCTGCGGTGGATGCGGGCGAGGACAAGATCAACGAGAAGGCCGAGCCGAACAAGCTGATGGCTTTTCTGCGAGAGATCGGACCGAAGACAAAGAGCATGCTTTTGGCGACAGCCACGCCGGTGCAGCTCCATCCGGTGGAGGCGTGGGATCTTCTCCATATCCTTTCGCATGGGAACGAAGGTGTCCTTGGCGGCTGGACGCAGACGAGTCCGTGGTTCCGCCCGAGTCGTTGCCTTGATGTGGCCACGGGGGTGGCGGCTGTACCTGCGGATGACGACCGTGACGGTTGGCAGTACGTTCGAGATCCCTTGCCGTCCCGCTTCGAGGATCCGGCGATTGATCGGATCCGGCGCAATCTCGATGCCCGGGACGACCGGTGGCAGTTCAATCCGGAGAGTCTGGAGAAGCTCTCGCCGGCGATCCGGAATGTACAGCTCCGCAATAGCCTGCTTCCGCAGTACGGAGAGCGCTTCAATCCACTGCTCCGGTGCATTGTCCGCCGGACCCGCGGCTATCTGGAGGCGACGATCAATCCGGCTACTGGCAGCTATTTTCTTCCGAAGGTGGCAGTCAGACTGTTCGGCGAGGAGAGCAACGGCGCACTCGTGCTGGGCAGCTACCTGAAGGAGGCCTACGACGAGGCGGAAGCATTTTCGCAGCTTCTCAAGCAGCGGGTGAAAGGGGCGGGATTCTTCAAGACCTTGCTGCTGCGGCGGATCGGAAGCTCGATGGAGGCAGGAAGGCGCACCATCAGGAAACTGCTGGGCGAGGAACCAGGCGCAGTGGAGGAAGAGGAGGAAGACGACGGGGAGGAGGAAGAGCCGACGCAGCCGGGACGGCCACCTCAGGGCGCGAGCGAATTCAAGAACTTTACCGACGCGGAGTTTGCATCGCTCCGGCGCTGCCTCGATCTCCTCATGCAGGGAGGGAACAACGACCCGAAGTTGGAAGCGCTGATCGGCTACCTGCTCGGAACTCACGATGGCGGCACGGCCCGATGGCTGGATCTCGGGTGCATCCTCTTCTCGCAGTATTACGATACCGTCCGCTGGGTTGGCGATGAGCTGGCGAGGCGCGCGGAGTTCAGCCACATTGACATCGGCCTCTACGCCGGGAGCAACCGCTCGGGCTTCTGGCGGGAAGGCAAGTTCCAGCGCTGCGACAGAAACGTTCTCAAGGAGCGGGTCCGCAGCGGTGACCTCAGGTTACTGCTAGGTACGGACGCTGCGTCCGAGGGCCTGAACCTCCAGCGGCTGGCAACACTGATCAACATCGACCTTCCATGGAACCCGACGCGCCTTGAGCAGCGCAAGGGCCGCATCCAGCGAATCGGGCAGGCGAGGAGCGAGGTCTGGATCGCCAATCTCCGCTACCGGGGCTCGGTAGAGGACAGGGTTCATGAAGTGCTAGCCGACAGGCTCGAGGCAATTCACGGACTCTTCGGGCAGATTCCAGACACGCTCGAGGATGTCTGGGTTCAGGTGGCGCTTCATGATGAGAAGGAGGCTCGGCAGCTCATCGACAGGACGACAGCGACGAGGAACCCTTTCGACGTGAAGTACAGCCGGGTTGAGGATGATGACTGGGAGACGTGCAGTTCCGTACTCAATGCGGTCAGCGTGAGGGAACTGCTGTCCACCGGGTGGTGACGGCGTTAAGGAGGATTCGAGCCGCTGCGGAGATGGTAGAGCTCGAGTGCCTTGAGGAAAGGTTCGTCGAGGTCGATGCCGGTGTCGGTTTCCGGGTAGAGGCGTTTGAAGCCTGCGAAGAGGAGGCAGATGAGTTCGAGACCGGAGAAGGATTCGCCGGGGAGGGAGTCGAGGTGGTGGAAGCGCTGCGGGTTGGAGTAGTTGATGCCCTGCTGGCCGGTGCGGCCGATTTCGAAGGTGATGGCCTGGATCTGGTCTGGGGTGAGTTGATCGAAGCGGATGAGGGCGTCGAGAAGGTGGCGGACGGCGGCGGGGTGTTTCTCGCGAAGGAGGTTGGGGTCGGTGATGCCGTCGGGGCGTTGAGTGAGGGAGCTGGGGGCCTGGGCAATGGAATCGGGATTCCATGTGTACCACGAGCGGATGCCGAGGAGGTCGGCGAAGGAGTCGATGAGGGAGAATTCGTCGCCGGGTTCGAGCTGGTCGGCGCGGTCGAGCCAGAGCTGGTGGAGCTGCTGGGCGGTGTCGAAGTGTTCCATCTGGCGGTAGGGATCTGCGAAGCCGGAGGCTCCTGAGAAGAGGGTGTCAAGGCTGAGGCAGTAGGCACCGTTGAGGGCTAGGACGGCGCGATGGATGCGGCGGGGTGTTATGGCGGCGATGTCTTTGCTGGTGTTGGCCTTGAGTGCTTCGAGGGCCATGTTGCGGGTGGAAAGGAACTGGGCTGGGCGGAGGATCGTGAGGGAGCGGTGCAGGTGCCGTTCGATGATCATGTCGAGCGGGATATTGTAGATGAGGCCGCAGAGACCGGAGATGAGGATGTCGTGGAAGCCGGCGATGGTGTTGGCAGGGTAGCCTGCCTGCTGGAGTTTCCGGACATTGGGAGCGATGTCGGCGAGGGCGGCGCTGCGGGTCTCGGGATTGGTCGCGAAGAGTTGGTTGCGGCCGGCGGCGCGGGCAGCGGAATCGAACTGGATGTGGGTGAGTTCGTGCGCCTCGATGTGGGGGAGGAGGAGATCGGGGAAGGATTCGCGGAGCGTGATGAGATGGTGATCACGCCCGTGCCGCCATGCTAGCTGGGTGCGGGCGGTGGTGCTGTCTTTGAACGTGTCTTTGTCGATGACGACTGGGAAACCGGAGAGACGCTCGGTGTCGCTGCGGTAGTTGAGGACGGCCTTGAATACGGCGGACTGCTGGCATTCGGCTAGGTCGGACTGAGTCTTCACGAAGAGGCGGCGAGCCTGATCGTAGACAGCGCGGGAGCGGGAGTCCTGAAGGAGCCCCATGTTGAAGAGCCGAATGAGACTGGCGGCGGCTTGGTCGGGCAATTCGGCGCGGTCGAAGGCGACAGCGAGGCCGTAGTAGGGATTTGGGAGCGATGGTTGTGCGGCGATGGCTGATTCGAAGAGGGAGACGGCTTCAAGGTGCTGGCCGTTGCGCTCGACGATGGCTGCGAGGCTGTTAAGGGCCCATGCATTGTCTGGCTGGAGGGCGATGGCTTTGCGGAGAAAGGATTCAGCGGACTGCGGGTCCTTTCTGTGGCCGAGGTAGAGGTTGCCGAGGACGACCCAGTGGGCGGCATCGGTGGGGTCGAGGCGGAGGAGTTCGATGAGGTGATTGGTGGCGGCGTCGATGTCGCCGGTTTCCATGCAGCACATCGCGAGGTCGCGCCGGGCATTGTGGAGGGAGGGCTGGAGGTGCAGGGCGCGATTCAGCAGATCAATGGCGCGGGAGAAGTCGCCTTTGGCGGCGTGGTTTCCGGCCTTCTGGGCGAGTCGAGCCGCTTCTGCCTGCGCGGTGGTGGATTCTTCCGGGAAGGAAATGAGGACATCGTCGCCTTCGATGGTGACGCTGAGGGGCTGGGGGAGAAACGAAAACTGCTGAAGGACGAGGGATGTGATGGTCGCGGCGTCGGCGGTGCCGTGCGCGGGTGGTTGCCCGTCAAACTGGAAGAGGTCGGCGATCTTGAGGCGAAGGGTGCGCATGAAGGGGCGGGAGCGAGAAGCTGACGTTCCGGTGATGGCGAGGGGACTGCCAGCGGAAATCCGGGGGGACGCTGAAGGGAAGGGGGGATGCGAGCGTTGCGCGGAGTCGGGATTTTGCGATGGCGTGGGGCGTTGAGCAGGGTCAGAGAAGGGGCGAATTATGAGCGACCCCCTGATGCTGGTTTTTCCGCGCGAGGAAGTGGAATCGCAGAATCTTGGGCCGTTGCTGAGGCGGTTCGCTCCCGACAAATTGCCGAGGGGACGGGATCTGGGGCGCATGATGAACACGTTCCACTTTGCGGTGCATGGGTTCGATGACGATCCGCACGAGGTGTACGCGATCGAGTCGGTGCGCCGGTATTATCAGAAGCTGCAGCGGGACTGGCCGTATGCGTTCTACTTCTGTGATCTTGGCGGGGAGTCGCTGATGATGCTGACGATGTGCTGCATGGGGAATCTGACGGGTCGGAAGCGTGAGGGAGAGGCGCTGGCGAGTGTTGAGATCGACCCGATGGAGCTGCTGCGGTTCATTTCGGGGAACTGGGGGCCGATGAATTCGATGTGTGAGCGAGCGGGGATGTCGGAGTGGGCAATTTACGAGCGGACGGGAGCGATCATGCGGTACTACGGATTGCCGTTTGATGTGCCGGGGCCGTGATGGGAAGAGAGGGCGAATACGGAGCCTCGCGCGTGCCAGGGGTTTGTCCGCAGGGTCAGGCCTGAATGGCGCTAAGGTAAGGCGGTTAGGGATGCAATGGTATGCGGCGTTCCTACAGAACGCGTGGGTGGGGCGGGTTCGTACCCAGAGCGTTGCTCTGGGCTGGTATACGGTGTCCCGTTGGGACACGGGTCGGAGGTGAGTGGGGCAAAGATGAGACGGGGCTTCGGGTGAGATTCCCGTTCAGCCCCGGCTGAGATTCAGCGATCACCCCGCGTAACTTAGCGCCATTCGGGTCAGACCTCCTTGGTTTCGGTGGTGGCGGCGTGGGTGATGACGGAGGCGATGCCGGTTTCGCGGGCGGCTTCGGAGGAGTACATCTGGCTTGTGCCGATGACGAGGCCGTTGGGGGCTTTGAGGACGAAGTAGGGTTGGTCGGCGGTGGAGGCCTTCTTTTCGAAGGCGGCGAGGGAAGTGCCGTTGGCGCGGACGGAATCGATGCCTGCGAGGGCGGCGGCTTTGGATTCGTAGAGTTCGCTGGTGAGGATGATCTCGTGGTTGGCGGCGACGAGGTTGAACATGGGTTTGCCGTTGGACGAGGATTTGAGTTCGTAGTAGCCGGGCATGGTCTTGGGAGGATTGGGATGTTAGGTTTTGAGAGGGTGTGGTGCTTTGCGGACGACTGGGTCTGGTAGGCGGAGGGAGATTGGCGTGAGGCGACTGGCTGGGGCAATGAAAATCCCTAGGGGTGAGGTGAGTTCAGGCGAGGATTGGTTTGATGACATTGCCGGCGATGTCGGTGAGACGGTAGTCGCGGCCTTCGTGGCGGAAGGTGAGCCGTTTGTGATCGACCCCCATGGCGTGGAGGAGAGTGGCGTGGAGGTCGTGGACGTGGACGGGGTCGCGGACGATGTTGTAGCCGAACTCGTCGGTTTCGCCGTAGACGAGACCTTTCTTGAGACCACCGCCGGCCATCCACATGGTGAAGCAGCGCGGGTGGTGGTCGCGGCCGAAGTTGTCTTTGGAGATATCGCCCTGACTGTAGGCGGTGCGGCCGAATTCTCCGCCCCAGACGACGAGGGTTTCGTCGAGGAGCCCGCGTTGTTTGAGGTCGGCGACGAGGGCGGCGGCACCTTGATCGGTTTCAGCGCATTTCTGGCGGATGCCGCCGGGGAGACCGCCGTGGTGGTCCCAGTCGCGGTGGCAGAGCTGGATGAAGCGGACGCCGCGTTCGGCGAGACGGCGGGCGAGGAGGCAGTTGTTAGCAAAGCTGGGTTCGCCTTGTTTAGCGCCGTAGGCGTCGAGGACGGCCTGAGGTTCCTTGGAGAGGTCAGTGAGTTCGGGGACACTGGCCTGCATGCGGAAGGCGAGTTCGTAGTTTTCGATCTGGGCGGCGATGGCTGGGTCGCCGAGTTGGCCGAGGGCGAGCCGGTTGAGTTCGTTGGTGGAGTCGAGGAGATTGCGTCGGGTCTGACTGGAGATGCCCTTGGGGTTGGAGACGTAGAGGACTGGGTCGCCGGCGTTGCGGAACTGGACCCCGCCGTATTGGGCGGGGAGGAAGCCGCTGCCCCAGTAACGGGCCTGGAGCGTCTGACCGCCGCCGCCGCTGGTGAGGACGACGAAGGAGGGGAGGTCCTTATTGCTGGAGCCGAGACCGTAGGCGAGCCATGCGCCCATGACGGGGCGGCCGGGTTGCTGGTGGCCGGAGGCGAAGAACGTGACGGCTGGGTCGTGGTTGATGGGGTCGGTGTGGATGGAGCGGACGAACGTGCAGTCGTCGACGACCTTGGAGAGGTGAGGGAGGAGTTCGGAGAGGTCCATCTGGGACGAGCCGAACTTCTGGAATTTGAAGGGAGAGCCGACGCAGAGGAGGTTTTTCTGGCCGCTGGTCATGGTGGTGATCCGCTGCCCTTTGCGGACACTTTCGGGGAGGTCCTTGCCGGTCATTTCGATGAGCTTCGGTTTGGGGTCGAAGAGATCGAGATGGGACGGAGCCCCTGACATGAACAGGTAGATGATGCGTTTCGCTTTGGGGGCGAAGTGGAGATTGCCGAGGGCTCCGGGGACGGCGGGGCCTGCGGATGCGTCGGCACCGAAGAGGTGAGGATTGAGCAGGGAGGTGAGGGCGAGGGCTCCGAGGCCGGTGCTGCTCTGCTTGAGGAACGTGCGGCGGGCGAGACCCTTCTGGAGATTGAGAGGAGAGTGCATGGGACTCAGTTGGAGATGGTTTCGTTGAGATTGAGGAGGACGTTAGAGAAGGCCGTCCATGCGGCGAGTTCCTGAGGGTTGATGCCTTCGGGGTTAGGGAAGTCGCCGATTTTGATGAGCTCGGCGGCGGCGGCGGCGTCCTGCTGGTAGGTGGCGAGCTGGGTGGTGATGGTGCGTTCGATGATGACGGTTTCGCGCTCGTCGGGGACGCGGCCGAGGGCGGCGCGCCATGCGAAGCGCGCGCGGGAGGGCAGGTCTGGTCCGCCCTCGCGGAGGATGCGGATGGCGAAGGCGCGTGCGGCTTCGACGAAGACCGGGTCATTCATGAGCACGAGCGATTGGAGGGGCGTGCTGGTTTTGGCGCGCTGGGCGCTGCAGAATTCGCGGGTGGGGGCGTCGAGTGTTACGAAGGAAGGATAGACCGTGGAGCGGCGCCAGTAGACGTAGAGACCGCGGCGGTAGAGGTCAGCGCCTTTGGATTTGTCGTAGCCGTAGCCGCCCATTTCGTTGATTTCCCATGTGCCGGGAGGTTGTTCTGGTTTGATGGAGCGGCCGCCGAGTTGGGGGTTGAGGATACCGGCGATGGCGAGGGCGTTGTCGCGGATCATTTCGGCGTCGAGACGCTGGCGCGGGCCGCGGGCGAGGAGCCGGTTTTCGGAGTCGCGGGCGAGGAGGTCTGGGGCGACACGCGAGGACTGGCGGTAGGTGGCGCTCATGATGATCTGTTTGATGACGCGCTTGGTGTTCCAGTCTGACATGAAGTCAGCGGCGAGCCAGTCGAGGAGATCCGGATGGCTAGGCCATTCGCCTTGTGAGCCGAAGTCGTTGACGGTTTTGACGAGACCGGTGCCGAAGAGGATGGCCCAGAAGCGGTTGATGGCGACGCGTGAGGTGAGCGGGTGGTCGCGGGAGACGAGCCAGCGAGCGAAGTCGAGACGGTTGAGAGGTTTGCCGTCTGGAGATGGGGGGATCTGGGGGAGGAAGGCGGGGACGGCGGCGGCGACCTTTTCGCCATTCTGGTCGTACTGGCCGCGGACCTTGATGAACGTTTCGCGGGGTTTTTCCATTTCCGACATGACCATGGTGTTAGGGATGGCGTTGTCGGTGTTGTTGCGGGCCTGGCGGAGGTCGGCGATTTCCTTCTGGATGGTGGCGATTTCGGGGACCTGGGTTTCGCGGAAG
>CANHUG010000087.1 GCA_947462995.1 Verrucomicrobiales bacterium
GCCGGTCTCTTCGACTCCGGCCGCGGCAACAACAACGCTGTCCTCCCAGACGGCGGTAGCGACCCGCACTACCTCATCACCGTCAACCCGGACGGCGCTCCCCTCATCCCGGCCATCACCCACGACAGCACGGTCTTCCCCATCGTCGCCGGCCCATGGTTCGCCAACAGCGACAAATCCAAGTGGATCAGCCCGCAGCTCAATACCGCCGGCTCAGCAGGTGACCCCGCCGACGGCGGCGAAGGCCCAGGCGTCTACGTCTACACCACCACCTTTGACCTCACCGGCTTCGACCTCAGCACCGTCCGTATCTCCGGATCATGGGCCACCGATAACGAAGGCACCGGCATCTTCGTCAACGGCACCGCCACCGGGCTCACCAACGTTGCCCAGTTCCCCTCCCTCACTCAGTTCACCATCAGCAGCGCCAACGCTACGCTCAAAACCGGTCTGAATACCCTCGAGTTCAAACTCCGCAACGCCAGCCCAGGCTACACCGGGCTCCGCGTCGAAGGGCTCGAAGGCTTCGGCAACATCGTCGCCGGCACCGCCCCCTACATCGCCACCCAGCCAGCCGACACCACCATCGCATGGGGCGCATCCGATACCCTCACGGTCTCCGCTTCCGGCAGCGCCAACCTCAACTACCAGTGGCGCAGAAACGGTGTCCCCATCCCCGGAGCCACCAGTCCGTTCCTCACCCTCACCGCCGATAAACCCGACGCCGCTGGCACCTTCAGCGTCGTCGTCACTAACTCGAGCGGCAACATCACCAGCTCCAACGCTGTCGTCTCCGTCACCGGAGCCCCCATCATCCCAGGCAGCATCAGCCTCGCCACCACCCCAGGTACCCCAGCCTCCATCAGCGCCTCCGCCATCGTCTCCCAAGCCTTCGGCGGCGCAGCACCGCTCGACTTCGCTGGCGTCCAATCCACCCCGACCCCCGGCGGCGGCTCCGTCGCAGTCGTAGGCACCAACGTCGTCTACACCCCAGCCCCCGGCTTCTCCGGCGCAGACTCGTTCACCTACTTCCTCTCCGACGGCACCGACACGGTCTCCGGCACCATCGCCATCGTCGTCGGTACCGACATCGGCTCGGACCTCACCATCGCAGGCACCATCACCGAAGGCTCCGGCCGCCGCATCGTCTCCACAGGCATCCCCGGCCGCATCTACCAGTCCCAGTCGTCCACCGACCTCACCACATGGGCACCTCTCGGCGAACCTCAGATCTGCCCAGCCTCCGGAGTCCTCTCGGTCCTCGACCCAGGCCCGCTCCCAGCCAAACGCTTCTACCGGACCGTCGAATTGGTCCGCTGATCCCTTTCCCGCCTCCGGGTTGCGGGCGCGGCTTGATGGGCTGAAGCCGCGTCCGTCCCGGTGGCGGGTACCTCTCTGATCCTCCGGGTGGCCGGGCCGTCGCAGGCCCGGCCACTTCCTTTTCTACCCTCCGTCTCCGGAAAACACGCTGTTTGCTTTTTCCAGGAAGCACCTCCACCGTCCGCGTCCGACTCCCGGCACCACGCCGCTCAACGATTCAGTACCATGGGGAAAACTCTCATCATCGCCGAAAAACCCAGTGTCGCCACCGACCTCGCCCGCGTCCTCGCCAAAGCCCCGGGCATGTCCAAGTTCGACAAGGAGAAAGACTACTTCGAAAATGATTCCCACGTCATCTCCTCCGCAGTAGGCCACCTCCTCGAACTCGCCTTCCCCGAAACCGCCGACGGCAAAAAACCCAAGTGGAACTTCGATAGCCTCCCCCTCATCCCGGACCACTTCGAACTCAAACCCATCGAACGCAGCGCCGACCGTCTCACCGCTCTCAAAAAGCTCCTCAAACGCTCGGATGTCGACGCCGTCATCAATGCCTGCGACGCCGGCCGCGAGGGCGAACTCATCTTCCGCTACATCATGCAGGCCAGCGGCTGCAAAAAACCCGTCCGCCGCCTCTGGATGCAATCCATGACCGCAGGAGCCATCATGGACGCGTTCCAGAATCTCCGCGACGACAAGGACATGCTCCCCCTCGCCGACGCCGCCGTCTGCCGCAGCGAAAGCGACTGGCTCGTCGGCATCAACGGCACCCGCGCCCTCACCGCCTTCAACTCCCGCAACGGCGGCTTCCTCAAAACCCCCGTCGGCCGCGTCCAGACCCCCACCCTAACCATCCTCGTCAACCGCGAGAAGGAAATCTCCGCCTTCATCCCCCGCGCCTACTGGGAGGTCTTCGGCGACTTCGATGTCTCCGCCGGCTCCTACCGCGGCCGCTGGTTCGCAGAACCATTCAAAAAGGACGAATCCGACCCCCACGCCCGCCCGGAACGCATCTGGAATCAGGCCGACGCCGACGCCATCAAATCCCGCTGCTCAGGCAAACCCGCCACCATCGAGGAAACCCGCAAACCCAAAAAGGAAAGCTGCCCGCTCCTCTTCGACCTCACCAGTCTCCAGCGCGAAGCCAGTAACAAATTCGGCTTCTCCGCCCGCCGCACGCTCCAGATCGCCCAGTCCCTCTACGAAAGCCACAAGGTCCTCACCTACCCGAGAACCGATAGCCGCTTCCTCCCGGAAGACTATGTCTCCACTGTCCAGGGGGTCATGAAAACCTTCGCAGGCCTCGACCACACTTCCGTCGACGCCTTCCCCTCGGACCTCCCCCAGCACGCCGCCACCACGCTCCGCAAGAACTGGGTCTTCCCCACCAAACGCATCTTCGATAACTCCAAGGTCAGCGACCACTTCGCCATCATCCCCACAGGCGTCGTCCCCCGTAACCTCAAACCGGAAGAAGCACGCATCTACGACCTCGTCACCAGACGCTTCATCGCCATCTTCTTCCCCATGGCGGAATTCGAAATCGCCACCCGCATCACCCGCATCGATCGCGATGCCTTCAAAACCGAAGGCAAAATCCTCACCACCCCAGGCTGGCTCGAGGTCTACGGCAAATCCCTCGGCGGCGACGGCGATAAACCGCTCGTCCCCGTCAAACCCGGTGAACCCGCCGCCACCTCCCTCATCGAGGTCATCGAAAACATCACCAAAGCACCTCCCCACTACAACGAAGCCACGCTCCTCTCCGCCATGGAAGGCGCAGGCCGCTTCGTCGAAGATGAGGAACTCGCCGCCGCCATGAGCGAACGCGGCCTCGGGACCCCAGCCACCCGCGCCGCCATCATCGAAGGTCTCGTCGAAGACCAGTACATCGGCCGCAACGGCCGCGAACTCATCGCCACCCCCAAGGGCATCGGGCTCGTCGACCAACTCAGCGACATCGGTGCAGAGGTCCTCTGCTCCCCTCAGATGACCGGCGAATGGGAATCCAAACTCAAGAAGATGGAGCAGGGCAAGCTCGACCGCACCACCTTCATGAACCAGATCCGCAAGCTCACCACTGAGGTCGTCGGCCTCACCAGAGCTCGCGCAGAATCGTTCAAAACCATGGAGTTCCCAGACCTCGTGGCCCCATGCCCGGTCTGCCACGCCACCTCCCTCAAACAAACCGACCGCTTCTTCCAGTGCCGCGCCCCGGGCTGCACATTCAAGATGCCCAAAACCATCGCCGGTCGCTTCCTCAACGAATCCGAAGCCACCACGCTCCTCACCACAAAATTCGTCGGCCCCCTCGAAGGCTTCCGCAATAAATTCGGTCAGGAATTCGCCGCCGGCCTCCAGCTAGGCCCCGACCACAAGGTCGGCTTCTTCTTCCAGAAAAGCGAAGCCCAGGAAAAGGAATCCGAAGCCCTCTCGGATCCCTCACGCATCCTCTGCCCATGCCCGGTTTGCGCCAAGGCCGGCCGCTCCGCCATGATCTACGAAACCGATTCCTCCTACGCCTGCGAATCGGTCCTCCGCAGCGAGAACACCTGCAAACCCAAAGCCCGGCTCTCCAAGGAACTCTGCCAGTTCCTCATCCCGCGCGAACAAGCCCTCAAATACTTCACCGAAGGCCGCACCGACCTCATCGACAAATTCATCTCCAAACGCGGCCGCCCCTTCAGCGCCAGTCTCGTCTGCAACACCGAAGGCAAAATGCTCCTCGCATGGGACTTCCCACCTCGCGAACCCAAGGAAGCCAAAGGCGCCGCCGATTCCGCCGACGGCACCGCCGCCGCCAAACCCGCCCGCCGCTACCCGGCCCGCAAACGCCCCGCCGCCCGCAAGGCCTGACCCCTCACCACCATGACGCTGCTGGCTGCCCTCTGCTGCCTGCTGGCACTCGTGCCCACCGTCGTTCTCCTCCGGAACCTCGCGCTCTACCGCGCCCCGGAAGCTCGCGACAAGGTCACGCCGCCGCTCGCCATCCTCATCCCCGCTCGCAACGAGGCTTCTAACATCAAGGCCGCCGCCGCCAGCGTCCTCAATCAGGACTACCCGGACCTCTCGCTCTTCATCCTCGACGATCACTCGGAAGACGACACCGCCGCCATCGTCCGCGATCTCGCCGCCTCCGACCCCCGCGTTCACCTCCTCTCGGGAGCCCCGCTCCCCCAAGGCTGGTGCGGCAAAAATCACGCGCTCCACCAACTCGCCGCCGCCGCCGCCTCCCCATGGCTCGTCTTCATGGACGCAGATGTCAGGCTCCTCCCCGGAGCCCTCCGCAAGCTCGCAGGCTTCACCGCTTCCTCCCCAGCCACGCTCTCATCAGGCATCCCACGCCAGATCACCCGCGGTTTCCTCGAACAACTCATCATCCCGCTCATCCACTTCGTCCTCCTCGGCTTCCTCCCCTTCCGCAGGATGCGCGAATCCACAGACCCGGCCGCCACCGCCGCCGTCGGTCAACTCCTCCTCGTCCAGCGCGAAGCCTACCTCTCAGCCGGCGGCCACGCCGCCATCCCCGGAGCCATCCACGACGGCATGGCCCTCGCCCGTCTCTTCCGCTCCCACGGTCTCCACACCGATCTCTTCGACGCCACCTCCCTCGCCTCCTGCCGCATGTACCACCATGCCTCCGAGGTCTGGAAGGGCTTCGTCAAAAACGCCTCCGAAGGGCTCGGCTCCCCGCGTCTCATCGTCCCCGTCACCATCCTCCTCGGTCTCGGCCAGGTCGCCCCCGCCATCCTCCGCGCCATCGCACCCCCGGACTCCGCCACCGCCGCATTCGCCGCATGGGCGCTCTTCCTCTCCCTCATCACCCGCGCCGCCTCCGCCGTCCGCTTCCGCCAGTCATGGCTCTCAGTCATCCTCCACCCGCTCGGCATCTTCCTCCTCCTCATCATCCAATGGGAAGGTCTCTTCCGTAAACTCACCCATCGCCCCGTCGGCTGGCGCGGCCGCACCTACTGACTTCCCCCATCTCCCCCCAATCCCTCACCCCCCTAACCCATGCAGCCCATCCCTCTCCGCAACACGGTCATCGGTTCCTATCCGTTCCCCGCATGGCTCGAACACGCCGTCTCTAACCTCAACGCCTTCGGCTCAGACGACATCGAGGAACTCCAGAACGATGCCTGCACCATCGCCGTCCAGGATCAGCTCCGCGCCGGGCTCGATGTCATCACCGATGGCGAACAGGGCCGCTTCGACTTCAATCTCTCCTTCTACGGCTTCCTCTCCGGCATCGAAATGGAAAGCGCTTCACCGCGCCGCTGGGGCCCTCCCGCCCACGACCAGCGCGGCAAACACCGCGTCACCGGCGACCTCGCCGCCCCGCGCGGTCTCGGCGCCGTCGCCGAATTCCAACGCCTCCAGCGCATCGCCCCTCCCGGCCCGGTCCTCAAATGCAGCATCCCCGGCCCCTACACACTCAGCGGGCGTCTCCTCGCTAACGCCCAGTACCCCGACCGCTGGGCCCTCACCGAAGCCCTCCTCCCCGCCGTCCGCAAGGAACTCATCGACCTCGTCGCCGCAGGCTGCACCGAAATCACCGTCGATGAACCTTCCATGAGCTGCTACGGCCACCGCGAAGACACCAGCCGCTTCGTCGACATCTTCAACCGCACCGTCGAAGGCATCGCCGGCCGCTGCCGCCTCAGTACCCACCTCTGCTTCGGCAACTTCAAAGCCCGCGCCGTCGGCCCCCGCCGCTACGCCCCTCTCTTCCCGGCCTTCCTCAACCTCCATCTCGACGAAATCCACCTCGAAATGGCTAGCCGCGAATTCGCAGAACTCGACATCATCGCCGCCATCGCCCCACACCGCGATGTCTGCATCGGCATCGTCGACGTCAAAAGCTACTTCATCGAATCCCCCCAATGGATCGCAGAAAGCGTCCGCCGCTGTCTCCAGTTCGCCAAACCCGACCAACTCTCCTTCGCCCCGGACTGCGGACTCAGCCAAACCGCTCGCTGGGCCGCGAAACAAAAACTCGCCAACATGGTCGCAGGCGTCCAACTCGTCCGCTCGGAACTCGGCATCCACTCCTGATTCCCGGAAACAGCCCGCCAGCTCGGGTCGTTCCTCCTGAACCTCCAACGCATGCGCGCCTCCCCGCTCTCCACACTCCTCGCCCTCGCCGCCGCCGCAAGGCTCGACGCCGGCCCACTCACAGACGGCACCCAACTCTTCGGCACCGGCTTCCCCGAACTCTCCGCCGCCGCTCCCGCCGGCCCAGCCAACTCATGGCTCGTCGTCGCCGATAACGAACTCCCCAGGCTCGGGCTCTTCAACCTCTCCTCCTTCCCAGCCTCCCAGTCCGCTCCCGCCCTCCGCGCCACCCAATCCGGCACCCTCGAAGTCGATGACCTCGAAGCCGTCACCATCTTCCCATGGGACATCGACGGAGACTCCAAACCGGAAGCCTCCTACCACGTCTTCGCCGCCTCCTGCGCCCGCACCCGCGGCAAGGGCCGCGTCGAACCGCTCCGCGACGCCCTCTTCGCCGTCCGCATCAACCCCGACGCCCCTCCCGCCTCCGCCTTCCCAGACGCCGCCTCCATCGAATACAACCGCACCCTCCGCTCCCAGATCCGCTCGCTCGGCGCTGAACACGCCGCCGAACCATGGGGCCCCATCCTCCGTAACAGTGTCCACGCCCCCGGCACCCAACCCGACGCCCCCGACGCCTCCCTCAGCACCGAATCCGGCCTCAATATCGAAGGGCTCTCGCTCTCGCTCGACGGCTCGTCCCTCCTCCTCGCCCTCCGCAGCCCGCTCGTCAACGGCCGCGCCCTCCTCGTCCCCCTAACGAACCCAATTGGCGCCCTCGGCCTCGGCGAAAGTCAGCCCCAACCCATCGCCCTCGCCACCCCGATCCTCCTCAACCTCAAGGGCCTCGGCTTCCGCAGCATCGAACGCGATCCCTCCGGAAAATTCTTCTGGATCGCCGCCGGACCAGCCTCCTCCGACGACGCCCCCTTCCAACTCTTCACATGGAACGGCAATCCTGACAACCCTCCCGAACCCATCGTCTCCCCAGCCAGCTCCACCGCCACCTCCCGATCCCCGGAAGCCATCGCCGTCGCCCCGGAATGGCCCGCCGCCCTCATCTTCTCAGACGGCGGCAGCAAGCTCCCCTTCTTCCGCGGCACCGCCGTCGCCCCTCCGCCTCCCTGATCTGACTGACAACTCCCCCCGGGGCCATCACCGCCCCGCAGGCATCCACCGCTCCAGCAACGCCTTCTCCCCGGCTGTCAGTTCCTTCCCACCCATCGCCTCCCGCACTTTCCTCGCATCTTCTTTCCGCCCGCCCGCCGCCAGCACCACCACGCTCACCAACGGATCCGCTACCTCCGCCTCTCGCCGGTTCTTCCCGCCATTCTTCTCCAATAATTCCAGCGCCTCCTTCGGCTGCCCGGATACCAGTCGCGCCAACGCCGCCGTCACCTGAAACGGCGCATACCCCGGCACCCCAGCCGCCATCACCAGCGCCGCCGCCACATCCTCAGACCCTCCCCGCCCCTCCAGCAGCCGCATCCGGATCAACCGGTTACGCACTTCCTCCAACCGCGGCCACCCACTCAACAGCGACTCCAGCACCGCCATCGCTCCCGCACGCCCTTCAACCTTCGCCGACTGCAACTTCGCCACCTCCAGCTTCGCAAACACTTCCTCCTCAGGAACCTTCTCCAGCACCTTATACAACCCAATCGCCAACTCCCGGTCCCCCCGCGCCTCCGCATACTCCGCCTCCTCCCGGACCTCCTCAGGATCCCCATCCGCCTCCGCCGCCTTCAGCAACTGCATCCGACTGTCACTCAACTCATCCTCCCCGCCACGGCCCGCCGCAATCCGATACCGGAATCCCGCACGCTTCACCCCAGTCAGCAGCCATGCCACCTTCCCCACCGCCTCCTGCGCCGCATCATAATCCCCACCCTGCAACGGCACCTCCAAACGCATCGCTTCCCACGCCCCAGGCTCCGCCCACTTCGGATTCCCCTCATAAATCGCTAGCGCACGGTCACCAGCTCCTGTCTTCAGAAACCACCGCGCAATCGTCAGCTTCAATTTCTCATCCAATGGCATGAACTCCTCCATCACCTGACCGAATACCTCCGGCCGACTCTCCGGCGCCACCGCCAGCTCCACCGAATGCAGATCCAGCAGGCACGCCACCGCAGGCTCCGGATCAAGCCGCGCCACCAATGGCGCAAAGGCCCCGCGAAGCCGCTCCAGCCGGATCCCATCAATCCGCTCCCGCACCGCGTCGTCCCTCACCACCTCCGCCATCAGCTCCACCGCACGCTGCCTCACACCCAGCGGCCGCTCTCCTCCCTCAATCAATCGCTCCAATCGCTCCAACCCCTCGTTCATCCGCTCCCCACCACCCGCTCCAGGCCGCAGCAGCACTTCACACAACGCCAGCTCCGCAGCCCCATCCGCTCCACCACCCGCAGCCGCCACCCTCAATCGCCGCTCCGCCTCTTCATGCTCCCCCCGCAGCATCAGCCACCTCCCACTCAATACCAACCGCGCCAACGGCACCTCTCGAGGCACCGCCTCGCTCCACCGCTGCAGCATCTCCACAGGCGCAAGCTCCAACCGCTCCCACTCCACCGCCACTCTCGCCGCCCGCTCCAAATCCGACTCATCCACCTCTTTCCGTCCCAGTAATCGCTTCAATGCCGGCAACGCCGCATTGTTCCGCCTCGGCGCATTCAAATCCACCAACGCACGCAACACCACTGGATCGTCACCATCCAGCTCCACCGCACGCTCCAGCAACTCCGACGCCTTCTTCTCATCGTCAGCCACCTGATGCTTCATCGCCTCCACCGCCAATTCCCGCGCCTTCACCCCAGGAAACACCCCAAGGTTCACCCCGCCACGCCATCCCGCCCACCCAACCACACCACACCCAGCCACCATCGCCAACGACTTCCACCAAAGCCCACGCTTCACTCGCCCACCCCTCCGCACACGCACCCGTACCCGCTTCGTCCCAGATCGCTCCTTCCACTCCTGCCCCTCCTCACCTCGCTCCGCCACAGCCACCTCCGCCTCACCTCGATCCGTCTCACCTCGCTCCGCCACAGCCATCTCCGCCACAGCCATCTCCGCCTCTCTCATCTCCGCTCGCACTTCTTCCTCACTCCCGTCCTCACCCCCGCCCGCACTCACGCCCGCACTCACGCCTTCCTCTCTCTCCTCCTCCCTTCCCCCCTCCACACGACCACCCCGCCAAGCCGCCCCTGGTCGCCTCAAAATCGGCCCCGGTTCCCGTTTTCCCACTTTTTTTCGCTTCATATGCGCCATTCCCAAAATTCAACTCTCAACACCCAACCTCAACCCGGTCTCCACTCCACGCCCCCACGCCCCCCACTCGCGTCCCTCTAAACATGGCGTCTTCTTCGTTGGCTGATTCATTACTCAGGACTTCTTGGTTCAAACTTAAATTGAAAAATTTTTCATTCGCAATCTCCAATTTCGCGTTTCTTCCCTTCACCCCGCCGCTAACGCCTCGGCTCGCTTCCTGCGCAACCGGATACCTCTTCCGCCATCGCAGTTCTCCTGCCATACCCGCCCCTTTTCAGGTTTACTTGCCGCTCCCTAGGTGTTGAATGACTCCGCTCTCCGCGGCCGGGCCGCCACCCCTACTCCATGAAACCCTCTCTCCGTTTCCTCAGGGCCGCCGCCGCGGTCCTCCTCCCAGCCTCCCTCTCCACCGCTCAGCTCGCCCCGCCTCCCCAGGCAGCCGCGGCAGACGGCGAAAAAACCACCTCCCTCGGCCGCCAGTACGAGGGCATCGTCAACATCGAGTGCAATACCCTCGAGGTCGACTACCGCACCCCATGGAACCCAGCCACCCCCGGCGGCGGCTCCGGTACAGGCTTCCTCATCGCAGAAAACCTCTTCATGACCAACGCCCACGTGGTCAGCGACGCTTCCCGCCTCATCATCCGCAAGGTCGGCGACCCCACACCCTACCGCGCTCGCGTCAAACACATCGCACACGACTGCGACCTCGCCCTCCTCGAACTCGTCAAACCAGCCGCCGCCTTCTCCACCGTCGAACCCCTCAAAATCGCCGAGGATGTCCCCAAACTCGACACCACCGTCAAGGTCGTCGGCTTCCCCATCGGCGGCGAACGCATCTCCGTCACCCGCGGCGTCGTCAGCCGCGTCGACTACCAGGAATACTCCCACAGCGGCGCAGATCAGCACCTCGCCATCCAGATCGATGCCGCCATCAACCCAGGAAACTCCGGCGGCCCCGTCCTCCAGGACAACATGGTCGTCGGCGTCGCCTTCCAGGGCTACAGCGGCGACGTCGCCCAGAACACCGGCTACATGATCCCCACCCCAGTCATGCGCCGCTTCCTCAAGGACGTCGAAGACGGCAAATACGACCGCTTCGTCGACCTCAGCATCACCCACTTCCCCCTCATGAACCCTGCCCAGCGCAAAGCGCTCGGCCTCCCCGAAGACGGTGACCTCGGTGTCATGGTCGCCTCCGTCGACTCCGAAGGCTCAGCCGGCGGCACCCTCAAAACCGGCGACGTCATCCTCGAAATCGACGGCCACGCCGTCGAAAGCAACGGCTCCATCGACATCGACGGCGAACAAACCGAACTCGCAGAAGTCGTCGAACGCAAATTCGCCGGCGACAAGCTCGCCCTCAAAATCATCCGCGACCGCAAACCGGAATCCGTCGAAATCACCCTCAAAGGAGCCTCGCACTACCTCATGCAGGCCAATCGCTACGAACAGCAACCCCAGTACGTCATGTTCGCAGGTCTCGTCTTCCAACCCATGGACAAACCGCTCATGACCGTCGCCGCTCCCGGTTCCCTCCGCACCCGCTACTGGTTCCAGTACTTCACCAACGACGAACTCTACCGCGAAAAACCACAGCCAGTCGTCCTCACCAATGTCCTCCCCGACGAAATCAATACATGGCTCCGCGAATTCTCCGGCCAGATCGTCGAGGAAATCAACGGCGTCAAAATCACCCGGCTCAAAGACGTCTCCGACGCCCTCCAGAAGGAAGACGGTTCGTCCTTCCACCTCATCAAGCTCGCCGGCGAAGGCCGCCCGCTCGTCATCGACCGCAAACAAGCCGCCGACGCCCAGCCACGCCTCCTCCAGAAATACGGCCTCGGAGCCTCCGCCTACATCGAATAACCTCCTCCTCAAAGGCCTCCTCTCCGTCTCCCGCCTCTCTTCCCATGATCCCTTTCCGATCTCTCCTCGCCGTCTGCCTCGCAGCCGTCGTCTCGCCGCTCGTCGCCGATGACGCCGCCTCCCCGGCTCGCTCCATGCTCCGCGTCAATATCACCAGCCAGCCCTACAACTTCGGGCTGCCATGGCAGAAACAA
>CANHUG010000088.1 GCA_947462995.1 Verrucomicrobiales bacterium
CACTGCGGCAGAACGAATCATTGAAAGCACGTGTGGTCAGCGATCTGGATGCTATCAAACGGAATCCCAGTCTGGTTCGGTCATTCTTCAGAGCATCAAGTGTAGTCTATGCCGCAGACTAGTCAGTAGTTCCGATTCAGTTGCAATCATCGAGCCATGACCGGAATGACAACCCAGACGAGGCGAACAAGCCGTGCATGGCAACATCTACCATTACCCTCAGGCCTCGACCCTCAAACAGAATTCCAAGCTTAACCCCGCGATCAACCTTGGCTCCTGCCAGTCCGCGCGCAATCACTTTGACGTTCGTTCACTAGTTGAGCGCACACGTTTCGAAGCTCGCTTCCCCTCAGCTAATGGCGGATCATGGCGGTTCAGCAACCCCGCACGTCGCATCCATTGTAGCCACGAGATATCAGGCACGATGGCTGATACAGTTTATTCTCTCATGTTTCCGACGAGTGTTTCACCCCCTCCATATGGTCCGCTGCGGCTCGGCGATAACATGCTAGCGTCATAAATCCTGCAGCAGTCAATCCAAAGGCGAATCGGGTCGACTTATCAGGATTGCGCCCGCCACTCCTCCCACACCACGCGGCGTGCGGGTCTTCACCGCGCGGTTCAAGTGTGACTCATTACTGGCCAGCTTGCCCGTTCGATTCGGCCTCGTCACCGCAGCGCAGTCGGCCCCAGATATCTCCCTGTTCAGGCCCCCCTCGCCCCTCCAGATAACGGTTGTTCAGCGCGAGACACCCCTGCCCGCCGAACGGCAACGGCAGCCGCGAAGCTCCTCCAAACGAGCATGTAAACCAGACCCTACCCCAGCCCTCACTTTGCCTCACTGACCAGC
The DNA here is from genome assembly GCA_947462995.1 of Verrucomicrobiales bacterium. Classification (GTDB taxonomy): domain Bacteria; phylum Verrucomicrobiota; class Verrucomicrobiia; order Verrucomicrobiales; family V1-33; genus V1-33. The sequence continues at coordinate 851 of CANHUG010000088.1, forward strand.
TTCTTCGCCGCCGCATCCCAGATCCGCAGCACGCCATCCTCCCCGCCCGCCGCCACAAACTTCCCGCCCGCATCGCTCGCCACCGTGAAGCAGAACCCCTTCGCCCCGGGCAGCTTCTCCTCGTTCAGCCGCACCCCTTCGTCACCACTCGCACTTGCCACCGTATCCCCGGTCCCCAGCCACGCCACCGCACTCACTTCCTTCCCGAAACTCGTGATCGCCTTAGTCTGCTTCCCTTCTAGCAGATCCCAGAACCGCAGCGTCTTGTCCGATCCCCCCGTCGCCATCGCCAGCCCGTCACTCCGCCATCCGATGCTCAGCACCGCTCCGCTGTGCCCTTCAAATGCCGCCGTCCGCTTCCCGTCATCCGTCCGGAACACCCGCGCCCAACGGTCGCTCCCCGCCGTCGCAATCAGCCCGTCATCCGGCGAAAACGCCAGCGCATTCACCGTGTCCGAATGCGGCTCCGGAATTGTCAGCAACGCCGCCCCGTCCGCCGTATTCCACAACTTCACCTCGCCACTCCGCGACGGAACCCCGCCACCAGTCGCCAGCACCCGCGCATCCGACGAAAACGCCAGCGCCGTCACCCGGCTCGCCAGCACCGCCGCATCATCTGGGTTCCCAATCATCCGCTCCAGCACAAACCCCCGCCGCCCCGGCAGCCGCACCACTTTCTTGTCCGCCCGCGCCGCCACAATGCCATCACCCTGCGCCGCCAGCAGCACCGGCGCACCCGCCGTCACCGCCCCATCAGTCGCATCAAGAAACGCCCCGCTCGCGGCCGCATGCCATTGCAGCAGGCCCCCGTCAAAACTCACCAGCGCCGTCCGCCCGCCATCCAGCAGCACCATCGACTTCGGAGCCGTTAGCGGCACCATCGCCTTCTTCAGCGCATCCACCGACGCCACCGCCTCGGCAAGCGCCGCTTCCGCCGCCGACCCCGCTCCCTCCGCAGCTCCCTGCGCACTCGTCGCCGTCCCCGTCAGCCTAACCGCAAGCTCCGCATTCGCCCGCGCATCGCTGAACGCCCGCATCGCCTTGTCCGCTTCCTCCACCGCCTTCGCCGCCGCATCCTTCCTCGCCTTGTCCTCAGGCGCAGCCTGCAACGCAGCCGCCGCCACCCGCGCCGCCTCACTCTTCCGCTGATGCTCCGCACGCGCCTTCTCCTGACCAACGTGCGTCGCCTTCAGATTCTCATTCTCCTTCTTCACCGCCTCAATCGCCGCCGCCAGCCGCGCCTTGCGCGCCTCCACCTGCCGCTGCGCCGCCTGCTGCCGCCGCTCCGCCGCCGCAATCCCCGCCAGCGCCGGATGTTCCAGCGGAATATCCTGACGCTTCCCGTCCGCCGTCTCCATCACGTGCAGCACCGGCTCCGCATTCGTCCACACCACCCGCGTCCCCGCCGCATCAGGCACCGCCATCGAAACCGGCCCCGCGTCGCCAATCTTGTGCTCCCGCACCAACGCCAGCGCCGCTCCCTCCGCCGGAAACCCATACACCCGCAGCATCCCATCCGCACACGCCACCACCACTTCCGCCCCACCCTTCAGAAATCCTAACGCCACCACCGCCGCCGGAACCTCACCACGGTTCACCACGCGACCCTCCGCCGCCAACCACACCCTCACCGACTTGTCCTCCGCCGCCGAAACCACAACCCTCCCGTCCGCCGATACCGCCAGCGCCTTCACCGCCGCCCCATGCTCCTTCCACTCGGCCACCACCGACTTCTCCACCCCCGGATCCCACACCCGGATCAATCCGCCCGCCTCACCAGCCACCGCAACCTTCCCGCCACTCGCCACACTCACCACCGCTCCCGGCAATTCCACCATCCCACCCACCGTCAGCGGACCGCGACGCCACAACCGCGCCGTCCGATACCCGCCCGTCGCCAGCAGTTCATCCGTCCCGAACGCCACCGCCAGCACCGCATCACGATCCGCCGCCGCCTTCCCAGCATAAAGCTCCACCTTCGCCAGTTCCGGATCCGTCAGAAATCCTAACGACACCCCAGTCGCCACCTCCGTCACCTGCACCTGATTCCCCCGCGCCGCCGCCGCAAGTCGCCCGCTCGACGACATCGCAGCCGCTGCCACCGGTGCCAGCTGCGTCGGAAACACCCGCCACGCCGCCACATTATCCACCACCGCCCCGCCCTTCATTCCCTGATCAATCCACAGCTTCAGCAACCCTAGCTCCTCAGGGCTCAGATCAGTCGCATTCACCTTGTTCCCCGGCGGCGGCATCGCCGGATCCTCCGCATGCGACGACGTCCGCACCAGCAAGCTCTCCATTCCCTTCCCTGCCTCCGCCGCAGGTCCCGTGTCCCCGCCCTTCATGATCGCCGCCGGCGATTCCAGATTCAATCCCGCCTTCGCCTTCGTCGTGTTGTGACACGCCAGACAACTCCGCTTCAGCAGCGGATGAATGTCCTTCGCAAAATCCACCGGCCCGTCCCGCTTCACCTCCGCCACCGCAATCGGCGCACCACACAACAGTCCCGGAAACGCCACGCCGGAAATCACCAGCGGCATCACCCGCAATCCACTCACGAATCCTGACAACATCATCGCACGGCTTCTCATCACGGTTTGACCTCCACTTTGAATTTCACTGACCAAGGCACTTCCACACCGTTCCACGCACATTTAGCATTCAGCATCACTTCCTGCACCCCCACCGCAGCATCCGCAGCCGCAGCAATCACCAGTTTCCCCTCGGCCGCCTCCTTCGCCACACTTAGCTTCTCAGCCGTCACTCCCTTCGCACCCGCCAACTCCACCGCCACCGCCTCCGCAAATCCATACCTCCGCTCCAGCTTGATCCCCACCTCCGCCTTCCCTCCCGGCGCAACCACCACCGTCTCCGGCACCATCAGCACCACCGGCGAATCCGCAATCTTAACCCGGATCGGGCCCGAATAAACCGCGTCCACTAACTCCTTCACCGGAGCCTTCTCCCCTCCCGGCTGCCACTGCACCGTCCCCCGCGCACTCGCATACACCACCCACTCGCCCGCCTGAAACACATTCCCGTCCTTGTTCTTCACATCCAGCACCAGCTTCGCCTCCTGCGCATCCCCCGCAGGTTTCACCACCGGCCCCTGACGCATCCCCGGCATCCCCGTCAGCATCGCTTCCCACTCGCCCTTGATGCCCTTGAGCGCCGCATCCCTCACAAATTTCACCGGAATCTCCACCGCCCCGCCCATCGCCGTCTCGTAAACCTTCGCCTCCGCCGCTGCAATCCCCAGCGGCGCAGTCTCGCCATCATAAACCGCCAGTACCAATCCGTCATTCGCCAGCCGCATCCCGAACCGCTCACCTGCCGCATTCCCCACACTCCACCGCGGCACCGCCTCGCCCGCCGCCACCGTCTGCCCGCCCGACGTCCCAGTCACCTTCACCCGACCGCTCCAGGTCTTCGCCTCAGCCCCCGCCCGCACCACTATCACCGCACTGTTCACACCCGCCGGCACCGTCACCGGTTCCGCACTCACTCCATCAGGCAATCCCTCCATCTGCAACGCCACCGCCCCGTCAAATCCATCACGCCGCAGTACCGCCACCTGCATCATCGACGTCCCGCCCTTGCGCAGCAGCGGACTCCACCGCTGCACCGCCGCTCCCCGCGTCACCGGCGACACCGAAAACGCCGCCAGCCCGAACCCCGGTGCCGGATCCCGCAACACCAGCCGCCACGGCCGCCGCGCATTGAATCGATCCAGCAGCTGCACCCGGTACACCACCCCTTCCTCACAACTCACCACGCCCGAAGGATCACGACTTCCTAACGCCAGCGGTTCAGTCCCCGCAGCAGCCGCCGTATCCTCGAAAACCGCCACCTGCTCCACCTTCTCCTGCCCCTTCTCATCCTTCGTCACCTTCAGCACCCTCACAAACCAATCGCTCGGCTCGCCCATCCGGTCACTGAACACATCCAGCACCACCTTCCGACCCTTCTCACCCGTAAACTCGACCCACTCCCCCGATCCCTTTCCGCTGAACGTCCCCGGCAGCACAATCTTGTGCGCCTCCGCCGCTCCCGCCGCCGCCTTCTCAAAAACTACTAGCGGTTCCGTCGGCACCTCCGCCACCATACCCGCCAGCGGCAGCATCGCAGCCCCAGCCACCACCGCTTCCTCCAGCGACGCCACCGTCAGTCGATAAACCCCAGGCTGCCACGCCATGTCATGGACCTTCACCGTGTATTCCCCCTCCTCCGGAGCCTTAAACTCCAGCCGAGCATCGCCAGCCACCGTCCGGTGCGCCGTCATCAACTCACGACCCGCCGCATCACTCAACGCCACCACCGCATTCAATTGCGAATCAATCCTCTCCGCCGCACACGACACCACCAACCGCTGCCCCTTCCCGGCCTTGAACCGGAAATGATCCGCCGCATCAGGCCCCGTCGTCCCGTTCACCGTCACCGGCACCGTCACCGCCATCGCCTTCTCCACCGACCCATTATCCCCGCTTTCCACCACCTCAGCGATCGCCCCCACCGCAAACAACCGGCTCGCAGAAATCCCATACTTTCCCGCCGCCCTAACCTCATAAAGTCTCGGAGCCATCCCCGCACTCGCCGTCACCTTGAACTTCATTCCCTCGACCCGCACCGCCGTCAGCCCACCATCGGAAAACATCAACCGGTCCACATCATCGAGATCCGTACCCGTCAGGGTCACCTCCACCTCCGTCCCCGCCCTAATTCCAGCCGGAAACACGCCGTCCAGCCGCGCCGTCGGCAACTGCCCGCGCACCACCTGACAAATCCCCGCCGCAGCCAGCACCGCCGCGGTCCGCTTCCATGAATCTCCTCTGCGCATAACCTCAATGGTTGAACAGGAATTCCTTCGTGTTGAGCAACGCCCACACCATGTCCTCCCACGCCGCCTTCTCCCCATTCTTCTTCGCCAGATACTCCTCCGCCTTCTTCACCTCGTCAGGCTCCGGCTCGCGCCCGTACGCCGTCACAAACAACTGCCGCACCCGCTCACCAGCCGGCCTCGCGTCCTTCGCCATCTGGGCCGCCCGACTCGTCTCAGCCATCAGCTTCTCCTGAAGTCCTTTCGAATTCAATAGATGCAGGCTTTGCGCCAGGCTGCTGTCCTGCGTCCGCTCGCACTCGCACGCACTCGAATTCTCAGGCCGCCCGAACACCGTCAGAAAATAACTCGCCCCGTTGAAGCTGTCGTCCGGCAACCCCACCGCACGCCGCTCGACCGGTTGCCCCGGAAAACGCGTCGCCAGACCGGTCACCGCATCAATCGCATCCAGCAGCACCTCCGCCTGCAACCGCCTCGGGAAAAACCGGCTGAAGTTCTGCCGGTCGCTCGCATTGTGCTCGTTCGGCAGGCTGCTCAATTGATAGGTGCTGCTGTTGCACACCAGCCGCACAAACGCCTTCATATCAAATCCGCTCTTCGTGAACTCCACCGCCAGCGCGTCAAGCAGCGCAGGATTCACCGGCGGATTCGTCACCCGCATGTCATCCTCTGGCTCCACCAGCGCCCGACTGAAAAAGTGCTTCCAGTACCGGTTCACAAACATCTTCGCAAAAAACGGATTCTCCACCGACGTCAGCCACGTCGCCAATGGCTGCCGCGGATCATCCTGCGGCTCTAGCTTCAGCGTCTCACCACCCAATGGCTTCGGCTTCTGCGGCTGCCCGGTCCTCGGATTCGCCGCCGATGCCTCCTTCCACTCGTGAAACACCGCTTCCTCCGCCGGTTGATCCGACGCCTTCCGGCCCACCGTCGAAAAGAATGCCGCAAATCCATAGTAGTCGTTCTGACTCCACTTCTCGTACGGATGGTGGTGGCACTGCGCACACTGCAACCGCTGCCCGCAGAACACCTGCGCAATGTCCTGCAATTGATCCTGCGGTTGCCTCACCGTGCGGTACCACGCCACCGGCGGCGACGTGCTGATGCTCCCCGATGCACTGACAACCTCAGCCACCATCTCACTGTACGGACGGTTCCGGTTCAGCATGTCCCGGATCCACTCGTGAAACGCATGCGTCCCGTACGCCGGACGGTCCCCGCGCTTGTTCCGCAGCAGCGCCGCCCACTTCGATGCAAAATACTCCGCATACTGCGGCGACGCCAGCAGCCGCTCGATCGCCGCCGCCCGCTTGTCCGCCGACGCATCCGCCGCAAACGCCGCGACTTCCTCCGGCTTCGGAATCCTCCCCGTAATGTCCACCGTCACCCGCCTCAGAAACGTCGCATCATCACACAACCCCGACGGCGGCAACCCCAGCGTCCGCAGCTTCGCAAACACATGCTCATCCACCACGTTCTTCACGGGCGGAAACTCGCCGAGCGGAGCCCCTAGCGGAATCGTCCCGCGAAACACACCCACCAGCTCCATGAACCGCACCATCACCGCCACATCCCCCGGCTGCCGCGCCGTCTGCACTAACCCATTCTCATTCACCGTCGCCATGTCCTTCGCCCCGCTCTCGTAAGTCACCAGCGCCGTCACATCCCGCCACGATCCATCCCCGTAATGCGCCGTCACCTGCAGTTGCTGCCGGTCATCAGGTGACAACAGCCGCTCCGCCGGAAACACCGTCAACTTCACCGGCGCCGCCGCCGCAGGATCCCCCTTCGGCATCCCCTGCTCCATCCACCTAACCACCGTCTGATAATCCGGCGTCCCCCGCGTCATTCGCGCCCCACCCCCGTGCGGCATCTCCCCAGTCCCCTTCAGCAGCAAGAGGCTGCTCTCCGGTGCCGCCGGAAACAACCGCCGCCCGCGCGACTCATGCACCAGATACCCATAGTCATCGCCAGGCTCAAATCCTAGCAGCGACAGCTTGAAACCATTCTGCCCCTCGCTCTTCCCGTGACACCCGCCCCCGTTGCACCCGTACCTCGTCAGCACCGGCACAATGTCATTCGTGAAATGCAGCGGCCTCGGCACCGCAGCATTCGCCACGTCAATCACCACCGACGCCTCCGCCCCATCCGCACCCACCGCCGTCAAGGTCGCCTTGCCGTCGCGCAGCGGCGACACCGTCCCGTTAGGGGACACCGCCAGCGACTCCGCCGGTTCCACACGCCACTTCACCGCCCGCGTCGCATCCGATACCTTGCCACCAGCATCCGTCGCCGTCGCCAGCACCTGCAAAGTCGCATCCTGCGAATGCAAAACCGGCACTTTCCCCTCCGGCGCTCCCGTATGCACCTGCAACCCGGCCTCCGCACGCACCCCAGCCCACAGAAAACTCAGCACCCCGCACGCCCCCGCCATCCGCCGCACGCTTCCCGATCCCCCCGGCAGTTCCATCCGCCAAGGCCTTGCTAGTAATTGTCCGGCGTCTTTCATACAACTTCCTTCATGGGCTGAAACTGTCCATCCACCAGATAATGCGGCCGCCCTGTCAGATCAGGCACCGTCGTGGTGTTGGGATTGATCCCGAGATTGTGATACATCGTCGCAAAGATCTCCTGGAAATGCACCGGCCGCTCCACCGCCTCGCCACCCAACCGGTCCGTCGCCCCGATCACCTGCCCGGTCTTCATCCCGCCACCCGCCATCAGCGCACAGGAAACATTAGGCCAGTGATCCCGCCCGCCATCCTTGTTGATCCGCGGCGTCCGCCCGAACTCACCCCACGCCAGCACCGAAACATCGTCCGCCATCCCCCGCGCATGCAGATCCTCCACCAGCGCCGTCACCGCTTCATCAAAGTCCGGCAGGTTCTCCTTCGCATTCCGGAAATTCTGACCGTGCCAGTCCCAGAAACTGTAACTCACCGTCACCACCCTAACCCCCGCCTCCACCAACCGCCGCGCCAGCAGAAACTGCTCGTTCAACCGCGGAGCCGCATCCCCCTGAATCTTGTCCGTCCCCTTCCCGTACCGCGCCCGCAGCTTCGGATCCTCACCACTCACATCGAGCGCCTTCAGCAGCCGCGACGATGTCAGAATATCAAACGCCTGCTCCGTAAACGCATCCACCCCGCTCATCGCCCCGCTCGCATCCGCCTCGCGCCGGAACGCGTCAATCGACGTCAGCAATCCCCGCCGGTCCGCTAACCGCTCGATCGTCACCCCGTTCAACGTCATGTCGTCCTTCACACTCCCCATCGGCATGAACGGCGCATGCGCCACCCCCAGAAAACTCGTCCGCCCCTGATTATACGGCGTGTGCTTCATCCTCGCCGACAGATTCACATACCCCGGCACCGCCGCACTCCCGCCCTCCAGCTTCGAAACCACACTCCCAATCTCCGGCCACCCGCCCGGCGGCACGTTGTCATTCAACCGCCCCGTCACACACTGAAACGACTCATGCCGGTCTTTCGCCCCCACCACACTCCTCACAAAATTGAACTTGTCCGCCATCTTCGCCATCCTCGGCAGATGCTCGCAGATTTGAATCCCCGGCACATTCGTCCCGATCGGCGCAAACTCCCCGCGAATCTCCGACGGCGCATCCATCTTCAAATCAAACATGTCCTGATGCGGCGGCCCGCCCGGAAGATAAATCAAAATCAACGCCTTCTGCGACTTCCCCCGCCCCTGCTCCGCCTCCGCACGCAGCAACGCCGGCAGCGACAACGCTCCCATCCCCCCGATCCTCAGAAACGACCGACGCGAATGCCCGTCGCAGAACCCTCGGGCCGCTGTGTTGGAAAATAATGTCAGCATCTCTTTGTCAATTGTCAGGAATTCATCGCGCCGCCACCAGCCCGCTCCCTCGCCCACCCTTCATCCCACCAGCTCCGGCAGGGGTTTGTACTGCTCGTCCACCAGATACCGCGGCCGCCCGGTCAGATCGTTAATCGTCACCGTTCGTGTATCAATCCCCGCCGCATGATACAAGGTCGCAAACACCTCCTGAAACTCCACCGGCCGCGCCACCGCCTCACCGCCTAGCCGATCCGTCGCACCGATCACCTGACCATGCTGCATCCCCCCGCACGCCAGCGCCGCACACGACACCCGCGGCCAGTGATCCCGGCCCCCATCCTTGTTCACCTGCGGCGTCCGCCCGAACTCACCCCACACCACCACACTCACATCCTTGTCCAGCCCGCTCGCATGCAGATCCTCCACTAGCGCACTCAACCCGTTGTCCAGCTGCGGAAACACCTCCCGAGCCTGACGGAAATTCGCACTGTGCCAGTCCCACCGGTTGAAACCCAGCGTCACACACCGCACCCCCGCCTCCACCAACCGCCGCGCCATCAGAAACTGCTCCGGACACTCCGGCCCGCCGTCATCACGGCACTTCATGCTCCCGCCACCATACCTCGCCCGCACCCTCGGATCCTCCTTGTCCAGATTCAGCGCCTCCGACAACCGGCTGCTCGTCAGCACCCCCATCGCCTGCTGCTGAAACGCATCCATTGCCCCCATCATCCCGCTGTTGTCCACATCCCGCCGCATCGCATCAAAACTCGTCAGCAAAGTCCGCCGGTCCGCTAACCGATCCAGCGAAATATTGTTCAGCACCAGATCCCCCGACCCGCCACCATTCGGCTGAAACGGCGCGTGCGCCGGCCCCAGAAACCCAGGCTGCCCAGGATTCGCCCACGGCGCATGCCCCATCTTCGGCGACAATCCCACAAACGCAGGCACCCCGTTCCCACCAGCTCCCGCCAGCCGCGACATCACCGACCCAATGCTCGGCCATCCCCCAGGCGGCGCCACCTGCGCCCCGCGGCCCGTCAGACACTGCTCCGCCGCATGATCCCCCTTCGCCCCCACCATGCTCCGGATGATGCTGAACTTATCCATCATCGCCGCCATCTTCGGAAACAACTCGCACACCTCCACCCCAGGCACCTTCGTCCGGATCGGCCGAAACTCACCCCGGATCTCCGCAGGCGCATCCATCTTCAAATCCCACATGTCCTGATGCGGCGGCCCGCCCGGCAGAAAAATCATGATGATCGACTTTCCCCTCCCGCCCTTCTGCCCAGCCTCCGCTCGCAGCATCTCAGGCATCGTCATCCCCCCAAGCCCCAGCGCCCCCATCCGAAGAAACCCACGACGACTCATCCCGTCACAGAAACGGGAAGTTTTGGATCCGGTAATGCTCAACATGGCAGCAAAGGGGGGGATTGAAGTTGAGTGCGGCGGAATTTCGCAAACGCCGGAGCCAGTCGGCAGAAGTACCGGCTGACCACTGTGGCGCGCCGTTCCCTTAAGCTTCCCGAACCATCCCTCTTTCGGGAGCCCGGCCGATTTTTATCCCGCATTCATGGAACCCCTCCGCAGCCGCGGATCCTTCCCACCAATGCAAAAACCAGTTGCGCCCCCCGTTTCACGCGATATGGCTCCACTCACGGAAGTTTCCGAGACCCGGTCTGCGCGGTTAGCTCAGTGGTAGAGCATCACCTTGACACGGTGGGGGTCACAGGTTCGAACCCTGTATCGCGCACCACTCCCATAAGGGATTCCGTTTAGCCGTGCAATAAAGCCGTGCAATAAAAGCACCGCAGCCACCCCCCAGCACGGTCCTCACAGGCTCCCTCCTCGACGCCAGCGCCGCCACCAGCTCTCACCCACCCGACCCCAGCACGCGCCCCACAGGCTCCCTCCTCGACGCCAGCGCCGCCACCAGCTCTCAACCACCCCGACCCCAGCACGCGCCCCACAGGCTCCCTCCTCGACGCCAGCGCCGCCACCAGCTCACCCACCCCGACCCCAGCACGCGCCCCACAGGCTCCCTCCTCGACGCCAGCGCCGCCACCAGCTCTCACCCACCCCGACCCCAGCACGCGCCCCACAGGCTCCCTC